>CADAAS010000182.1:0-2275 GCA_902785885.1 Pseudoselenomonas ruminantium | reverse complement strand
AATACGATTCGCCCTAAGTATCTGGCCATGCGCGCCTTTGCCAGTGGCTTGGCGGCTGTTCGTACGGGGAGCAGCTGGCAGCTTATTGATAAAGAAGGTCGGGTTGTTAAGACCCTGCCGGAGTCAGTAACGGATGCGGGTGGTTTATCTGAAGGGCTGCTTCCTGTGTGTATAGGTGAAAAATGGGGCTATATAAACATGGATGGGGAATTTGTTGTTACGCCACGTTTTATGCAGGCAGGAAATTTTGTAGACTTGAAAAAGTCAACGGAGCGTGTCAAGTAATATAGACATTGCCTTGGCGTAATGAAAAATAAGCTTGCAGTTTTATCTGGGTTTATGGTATGTTATAGGCTATCCCCATGACGGCGGAAATGCTGTCAAAGAATAGAGATGTAAAGGAGAATACTCGGAATGTGTGTGTCACGGTTTGAAGAAAGCCCTAAGAAATTTAACGAAGGTAGTGCGGTGCGGCTTATTGATGTGCTAAGGAAGCAGAGTTATGGCTGTATTAATACCGAAAAGCCGGAGAGTGGCATTGATGTCTGGACAGAGGAAAAATAGAATCAATGCGTGGAAGTAGATTGGATATGAACACGAAGAGGATGACCATTAATTTTAATGGAGAAGGATATCCAGCCAGGCTAATCAATGTAGATATTCCCAATTTCAGTGGAAAGCGGTTGATATCGATAGACAGGCTGGATGTGGCGCTTATGACAAAAGACGGCTGTTATGTATCAGAGGAAGCTCGTGCTATTGATGAAGATGTTTTCCTCTATGTACCGGAGTCAATCATAGTCGCTGACGAAAAGACACTTGTACAGTATGTAAAGGAAATGGCTGCATGAGGAATGGTGTAAGAAACTTTTATGTTTAGGGGGTAAATCCATGCAGTTTTTATATGTGTTTATTGGAGGCGGACTGGGAGCTGTATGCCGTTATATGGCGACTGCAGCCATAGGCGCAAGATTTGGCTTGCTATTTCCTTGGGGAACATTATTTGTAAATACAGTGGGGAGTTTCCTTATGGCGTTTGTTATGGGGATTTTGCTGTCGCTGGCCAAATCGAGCAATATGCTTCCGGAATCTTTGCGGTTATTGTTGACGGTGGGATTCTTAGGTGGATTTACAACATTTTCATCGTTTAGTATGGAAACGGTGACCTTGATAAATGGTGGCAGCGTATTATTGGCCTTGGCTAATGTTTGTATTAATGTATTACTGGGACTGGGTGCTGCAATACTTGCTCTTCATATTGCCGCCTCTCTATAACGTAATTTTGATAAAATATCAGGAGGGGACGGAAAGGCGGTTATTGTATAAACCTTTGTGTAAGGCAGGATATAGCGAGACCATTGGCGAAATTATGAGCTAATAAGGATGGGGCGATGGTTATGTCAAATGAAGAAAATTTTTGGCGGATACTCGTGAATCAGTGCCGTCAGGAACAAAGGCAAAACAGCAGTACACAGGAAAGTGCGGCGATTGTAAGGCTGGCAGATTTTCTTTTACAGGAGACAGCTGCCTGCAATGCCAGTGATTTGCATATTGAACCATTAGGCGGGGAACTGCGCTTTCGCCTGCGCATTGATGGTTTGCTAACGGTCATGCCGTATCGTCTGCCGGGGGATATTGCCTCCTCGCTTATTTCGCGGATTAAGGTTTTGGCGAACATGGATATTGCCAAACATCAGCAGCCACAGGATGGTGCCTTCGTTTTCTCGGCGGGAGAACGGAAGATTGATGTGCGGGCGGCAGTTATGCCGGTCTATGGCGGAGAAATGTTGGTCTTGCGTCTGATGAATCTGCAGGAAGAATTGCTTACCTTAGATGAATTAGGCTTTTTGCCCGATGTTAAGCAAAAATTTCGGGAGCTTATTCATCGCCCGGCAGGTTTGGTCATTGTTTCGGGCGCTATGGGCTGTGGGAAAAGTACGACGCTAAATAAAACTGAATAAAAGTTGTAAAACCCTAAGCAATTACAGGTCTGTTAAAATTTTCACACATTGACAGTTGTAGTGGAAAATCCTATAATTAGCTTAGGGTTTTTTTGCCCGGAACGGGAGGATTAGATTGTGGAGAAAGAGATATCACAAGCTGTCATCCGGCGTATGCCGAGGTATTACCGTTATCTGGGAGAATTGCTGGAGGAAGGCGTTGAGCGCATTTCCTCCGAGGAACTCAGCCGCAGGATGAAGGTCACCGCGTCCCAGATCCGTCAGGATCTGAACAACTTCGGCGGCTTTGGCCAGCAGGGCTACGGATACAATGT
>CADAAS010000181.1 GCA_902785885.1 Pseudoselenomonas ruminantium | reverse complement strand
TTCTCTGAAATTATCCATCTGCTTATCTAAAGCCCAGTTATAGGCAAATCTTGAAGCACCTGCGAACTGAAAAAGTTTAGTTCTTTGCTTGTTGTTTGGCAGTAGTCGTATCCTGACTGACCTTATCACCGCATTCACCTCCCCTATACGAATAATTATACCATGCCTTGATGGACATTGTACTATTTCTGTATCGGAAAGTAAGTTTGCTTAGGTTGCTTAGACTTTTTATCGGTTTTTATCAACTTTTTATAAGTTATACTTGACTGTTAAAAGCCTCCTCGTCTTTATTTAATATCAGCAAGAGATTTTTTGATCCATTCTTCCATTTCTGCTTTTGCCTCTGTTTGGGAATTCTGTGCTTTACGGCCACGCATTTCCAAACCTGGCAGTACTTTTGCTTTGGTGCTTTCTGCTATGAAGCGTTCCGTATTTCCTAAGCCGCTACCTTCATGGGTACAGAAGGGAATTATCGTCTTACCGGCGAGATTTTCTCTTTCAAGGAAAGTATATACCCCCATGGGCAAATCGCCCCACCAAATTGGATAGCCCAAAAAGATCAACATTTGCTGTAGGACCAATTTTATCTTCCTCCTCAAAAACAATATTACACGTTTTTCCCTATTTCATAAGCCTGCTGTTCATAGGGAGAATTTATGGCTTCGCCCTTTTCGTAAAGCCCATGGGCCAAAATCACGCCCTTTTCCTCAATACCGGCAAAACAATCGGCAAAGCCACGGAAGCATTCGAGCGAGCGCTGCATAATGGCTTCACTGTCCTCTGCCGCTGTCAGGATATAATAAAATTCCTTGTTCTTCAGTTCCGTCCAACGGGGCAACGTGCGATCCAGCATGGTCTTTACCTGACCGGCAATCGCGTAGAAATACACTGGAGAGGCCAATACCAGCACATCGGCCTCAATCATCTTGTCCAGGATTTCCGTCATATCATCCTTTTGGAAGCACTTATGAGTATGCCGACAAACATAGCAAGCGCGACAATAGCTGATTTTCTTGTCATTGATGAAAATCTTCTCAACATCGTGACCAGCCTCTTGCGCGCCTTTCATAAAAGCATCACATAAAAAATCTGAATTGCCTCCCTTGCGGGGACTGCCGGATAAAATCAAAACTTTCTTGCTCATTGTTAAAACTCCTAACATACAATACAGAGAAAATGAGATCTTCCTATGACAAAAGCGAAAGCAGATCACTTTCGCTTTGCCTATTTAGGAAGATAAAAATGGGGATTATTTATGCAATCATGGCCAGGGGAGCCATGGCTGGCGCAAAAACGGCGCATCCTGCGCCTAACGCCAGCATTAGCTCATCCATGAGCGTCATTATTGCCTCAAAGATTTTTCTTGAAGAAAGCATCCAGCTTTTTCACTGCTTTGTCTACATATTCCGGCACCCAATAGGTGCGGATGTGGCTGGCACCTTTTATCTGATAAATTTCCTTATCTTGCGTGCCGGTGGCTTTAGCAAAGGCAGCTTCTGTCATATAGAGCGTATCGGCCTTTTCCCCGGCAATCATCAAAAGCGGCTGATTGATAAGATCCATACGATCTTCCACATCAAAGGCCATAAGCTTCATGAATGATTCCGTGGTATAGCTGCCCGTGGCATTCGGATGACGATGGGAAAGGCCATAGTATTCGATGCCGTCACGATAAAGTGTGTTCTCGGGAAGTTCAGCCATCTTGGCACGCAGCTGTTCGTCAGTGGAATTGGGTGGCAGGAAACCTTCGTAGACGATTTCGCCGGTCAGTTCCTTTTCCCTGGCCTCTGCCGCTCTTTGGAGACGTTTCTGGATTCCCTGCACATCAGCATCCTGGAAACCATTGCGGCGTACGCGGCCGGAGTTGAACATCGACAACGTAGCTACCGCCTTGATGCGCTTATCCGTCTGAGCAGCTGCCAGCGTATAGCCGCCACCGCCGCAGATTCCCAGCGAACCGATACGGGACTTATCCACCTTCTTGAGCGTGGACAGGTAATCTACCATGCCGCTGATATCCTCAATGCGGTTGGAAGGATAATCACGGAGACGCGGCTCACCGCCGCTGGCTCCCTGATAGCGGGCATCAGCAGCCACGGCAATATAGCCGAGTTCTGCCAGACGCTGGGCATAGAGCCCTGCTACCTGTTCCTTGCTGCCGCCGTTAGGATGGGCAACCGTTACCGCAGCATAGGTCTTGCTGCTTGTTTCATCATAATCCGCCGGCAGATAAAGATTGGCTGCTACCCGAATGCCCTCTACCTCATACTCCACAGGCCGGATATTCACCTTGCCCTTTACGTTTTGCGTAATCGCGCCTCTATACACAAGACCATAGGGATTGCTGTTTTGTACCTGCGCCGAAAGCTGCGTATTTACGGTTGCTGCCTCTGCCACATCGCCATTAAAGCCCATAGTGATAAAACCTCCCATCATAACTGCCGCCAACGTCTTGATTACCTTTTTCTTACTCATTTCATATCTCCCATATAATCAACGTACTTTTATCTGTGAGCCGCCAAAGACTGCGGACATTTCCATATGATCCAGCGCCGTATCCAGTGCTGCTACTTCCTCCTGCGACAGCTCGATATCCGCAGCTCCGGCGTTTTCCTGTAAACGGTTCAGTTTGCGCGTACCGGGAATGGGCACAATCCAGGGCTTTTTCGCAATCATCCACGCCAGAGAAATCTGCGCCGGTGTAGCATTTTTCCGTTCTGCCGTATCATGCAGCAACTGGAATAAATCGGCATTTTGTGCCGTGGCTTCGGCGCTGAACTGTGGCATGATGCTGCGATAATCCGTCTTATCCGTAAAAGTCTGCCCCTGATAAGCCCCCGTCAGCAGGCCGTTAGCCATAGGCGAAAACGCCACAAGGCCAATGCCCAGTTCTTCAAGCACAGGGAATAACGGCTCATAGTGACGCGCCATCATGGAATAACGGTTTTGCACCGCAGTCAAAGGACACACCGCATGCGCATGTCGGATGGTATCCTCATTGACCTCCGAAAGCCCCCAGCGCAAAATTTTGCCTTCTTTAATCAAATCCTGCATGACGCCTGCCACTTCCTCAACAGGTACATTCGGGTCCTGCCGATGCTGGTAATAAATGTCAATATGATCTGTCTGCAGCCGCCGCAGGGAATCCTCCACGGATTTGCGGATAACTTCCGGACGGGCATCGGGAACCACAGGCTTATTGACCGTAGATGCCGTCAAATCAAAATGCACGCCAAACTTCGTGCCGATAACCACCTTATCGCGATAAGGCTTCAGCATCTCGCCCAGCAATTCTTCATTGATATGCGGATTTTCCGGCGTACCATATACCTCAGCCGTATCAAAGAAGGTATAGCCCATATCCACGGCTTTGGCCAGAAGCTTTCCCATTTCTTTCTTATCCGCAGGCGAACCATAACCATGACTCATCCCCATACAGCCAAGCCCTACTGCCGAAACCTGCATATCCTTGCCCAATGTACGATATTTCATAACTTTACCTCCGTATAAATGACTTGTATGTCCTTGCTTTTTATGCTACACTCAAAGCATATCATTCGGTAGTTGCTACCGGTCAAGCACCTTTTTTACATTTTTGAAAAAAAATTGACCAGTCAATTGACCGGTCAATAAGGAAAGGAGTCATACTTATGTATACGATGAAACAGGTCTGCGAGGAAACAGGTCTGGCCTATGAAACCTTAAAGTTCTACTGCAATCAGGGTCTCATCCCCTATGTCAAACGAGACAAAAATAACCGCCGCATCTTTGATGAGCACGACCTGGCCTGGATAAAAAGCCTTGTCTGCCTCAAAAACTGCGATATGACCATCGTGGAGATGAAAGAGTACCTGCAAATGTGTATGGCCGGCAAAGACTCCATCCCCGAGCGCAAAATCATGCTGGCCAAAAAGCAGAAGGAACTCAAAGAAAAACTGGCCTCCGTACAGGAAGCCATTGCCTATATTGACTGGAAACAACAGTTCTACGACGACGTACAAAGCGGCAAAATCGAATATTACAGCAATCTTGTCCCCCCCGCTGATGAAGATAAACAAGCTATCTAAAACAGTTGATAAAATTTACTGAAAACACCTTGGTACATCCTCTTTGCGGCTTCTTTGCAGTTTTTCCGCAGCAGTTGTATTGCCTCCCCTCATAGCCAGTACTACACCGACGGCAATAAGCGCAAAACCGGGCAAAAAATAACTGGTCATGGCTTCACCGAGTAATAGCCAGCCTAAGATTGTGCCAACTATCGGCTGAAAGAACATAAACAAGCCGCCAATGGATGCATCCATATACGTCAGCCCCTTGCTCCAAAGAACAAATCCTGCCGTGGTGGAAATCATCCCCACATAAAGTACCGAGCCCCATATCTGCGGCATGGCCAAAGCCCCATAATTTGCTTCGTTAATCAGCCACCATATTCCATAGGGACTCAGCACCAAAAACGCGATGAGCACGCTATAAAACGTCAGCGTAAACACCGAATAGCGGCTGAGCAGTTTCACGAGTACAACGCCCAGGTGATAGCTGCGACAAACAAATAGACACCGCCCAAAAGACTGCCGGTTTGCAGATTCTCCGGGTCAACGACGATTAGCAGCACACCCGCCGTTGCCAAAACTACGGACAACAGGCGGCTGAAATTAAACCGCTCATGCAGAATCAGGCAGCCGAACACCACCATAAATGCCGGTGTAGCCGCCGTTATCACCGAACCCATCTGTGCTGAAGTCAGCATGGTTCCCGATTCCTGCGTGACAATGGAGAGCGTTTGACCGGTCAACGCAGAAATAAGCAGGAGCTTCCAGTCCTTGCGCTCAATTTTCCAGGAAGTTTTTTGATACAACATGATAAGCACTAGCGGGACCAGCGCCACACCGTACCGCAGCCAAACCAAAGCCACAGGCGTAATCACGCCTACGGTCAGGCGGACTGCAATAAACATAGCGCCCCAAATACTGCCGGCCAGCGACAATAGCAGCGAGCCAATTAGTAAATTACGCAAAAATATTATCTCCTTAACTTCTCTTAAAATTACGTGGGTGGAAGAAAATTATTGCTCTGCCAAAACCGCATAAACCATCGTTCCGAGTTGTAAACGCATCTTTTCCAGCAAATACTGCCGCAATTCAGGTTCTACATGTACATGGCCAAGAATGCCGGCTTTCTCACTGAACACCGAATAGGCTATCTTAATCGCTTATTTCCAATGCAGGTATACAGTGCCTGCTATCTGCAGCAGCAAAATCAACGGCACGCCATAGCGAAATTTCAGATGGCGTGTCTTATGCCGGAAAATCTGCATGGCCAGCAACGCACCAACACTGCCGCCGAGCAAGGCAAACAGCAGCAATATCTTTTCCGGCACGCGCCAACTGCCCAGCTTGGCAAAGAGCTTATCCCCGCCATAGACAACCAGAACAACAATATTGATTATCGCTAAATACCAGTAAATCAATTCATGCATTGTCATAAAAATCACCTCTCCACAGGCAACTAAGTATACTATCGATTTCAATAATTCTACAATTTACACCTATTTCCTGCATGATGTAAGCGCATAAACGCCAAAAACGCAGGTCCTGCGACCTGCGTTTTCCGTATAAAATTCCTTTACCTACAAAGCTTCCCCACTATTGAAGGTTATTGTGTGTGTGATCACTTCCCCAAGTGACATGACTCATTATACCTTATCTGCTGTAAAAGAAAATCATCCAAAAGTAGAAACTGTTTAACCTGCTACTACTAAAGTAGTATATTTATATTTTTTGATTATGACCGTAAAAAATTGCCTGTTCAAGTACATCCCCCACTTTTTGCGCCATATTGGAAAGACTTTGTAAGATACTATAATCTTCGCCGTAAATATGCTGTGCTGCTTTGGTGACCAGCTCAGTGGCAACCACGCTGTTAACCAGGGCCATTATCTGAATCCCCTGTTGACGAAGTTCCTTTACGGCCTCTTTCGTATCTTTACAGGCAGGCTCTCCACCATAGAACTTCTCCAAGGCGATACCCTGCGCCGGAATACTGCGTTCGTCACTCGGATCAGCATCCGTCAATATAAAGAGCAGCTTTTGTCCGTACATATCGCGCCAAAGCTCAGGCAAAGCCCGCAGGGCCAGCCCATCTCTATTCCAGCCCTGCGTCTTATAGGCAAAGATGCCTTGCGCAGATTTTTCCTGAAAAGCTTTTAGTCTTTTCAAGACCGTACAACCATCCTGACTAAAAAAGGATACTACGGATAAGGGAATCCCCACCTGCCGCAAAGCTTCAGTCAGCAGATAGGCTTGACTGGCAATAATGCTTTGACGCCCCTGCCGTGAAGCTGAACCATCCAAAAGCAGCATGACCGAAATATCTTCCCGTTTGGTTGGTTCTATCGCGGAAAAGACTCGTCCATCATGCAGGATAAGGCCTCGCCAAACTCTGTCTGCTGTCAGTCTGCCATTGCGGGCGGGGAGTTGCACCGCTTGCCGACCAAGCAGCAACGCATTTTGCAAACGATTGGTCAACGCGTGCAATTCTGTGGTAAAGCGGGCATGATGCTGATGAAAATAAGCCGTATTTTCCTTACGGACTGCTCCTTTTTCCGCACTGAACCACAAGCATACCTGGCGGTGAATTCCCTGACAATATCTACTCGTAATCTCTGCCAGACGGTCTTGTGAAAAAAGTGACCTGCCATAGCAGGCAGATAGTTCTTTATCCGTCGGTATTTTATCTTGGCGGTTAAATATGGTCTTTAGACTATTGCCTTTGTCCGCGGCAGATGCAATAAAGGTTAACTGCTGGATTTGTTCTTCTCGATGGCCCTGGTAAAATGGCCATATTTTTTTGAGCAAATTCAGCAGAAAAGCGTGACTGGTAAAATGTATAACCTCGCGAGGCTTATTATGCCAATGAAAGCGGAAAAAAGAACGGATAATATTTTCCATAGCTGCGATGAGTTCCGCTGTATTCATATTGCCCGTAAAAGCAAGTGCCTGGTAGAGACGTTTGTCCCATGGATTTATTATAGCAACAGGGTCGCCTAATATTTCTCGGCAGCGGTTACGTTTTAGCGTATGCGCCAGTTCCTGGCGCAACATCAACTGTTGCAGGGAAATATCTACGGATGCATCTTCTACTAAAAATCGTTTTGCATGGTGATAGCGCAGGTCTTTTAGCGCGGGACGGCAGGATATTTCCTTCTCATAAGCTGCATTTTCCAGCCCCAGCCAAAATAGTTCGGTAAAGAGTTCAGCAAACAGGGATTTATCCAGTTGTTCTCTTATATAGCGCATAAGCATTTCACTATCGTAATGCCGATATACCAGCCCCACGATAGAATTCAAGTAAATATCCGGCTCACCATTTTGACAAA
>CADAAS010000180.1 GCA_902785885.1 Pseudoselenomonas ruminantium | reverse complement strand
AAAGCCGTTTCCGGCGCTTTCAGCTGCACCATATCCGTAGCCGTAAACGCCGTTTCCCGGCTGATAATATCTTTGACTGCCAGCGGCGTAATGTCTTCTCCGGGAATCTCATAGCAGACATAGCTCAAATAATCCACAAACGGGCTGCGCTCCTTGCGGCGCAAAATCCCTGCCGCCGCATTGCGCATATTCTTCATCGGCTCATTGCCTTCAGCCGTTAGCACGTCATTCATCTTCGCGAAGTTTTCCGGTGTAATATACACTTCACCACGAATGGCAAAACCGCTATTGTTAATGCCTTTGCCTTCATACTTGCTGATAAAGTTCGGCAAGACCTCACCAATCCGCCCGCCCAAGCCGCGTGTTACAAACCGGCAGGAGCCATCTGCATTGGGATAAGCCACCACCGTAAGGCCGTCAAACTTCGGCTGCATGATAACCGGCCAGAGTTCTTCAACCTTCTTAGCCAAGTCTTCTTCGCTGTCCACACCTTTTGTCCACTTACTCAGCGAAGTAACCGGATTAGGATGATTGAACTTGTCAAAATCGCCCGCCGCCGAACCGGGAACATAGTTCAAATCCTCGACACCATATTTGTCGATATACTCCCTGCGCAGGGCATCATATTCCTCATCGGCAAGCGTAGGGTCGTCTAATTCATAATACTCACGGTCAGCTTTTTTTATGGCTGCCAGGTGTTCTTCGCGTGTTAAGTTATCGGTCATTACATCACCTTCTTAATTGGATATTTTTGGAAAGGCTTTATGCTGTACACTCAAATTGATGATACGCAATAAGCCCGCCGCAGGGGGATGGCTTTCCGCAGCGTTTGACAAGCCTGTCTAAGCGAAGGAAAGTTATCCCCCTGCGGCGAGCGCCTTTACATATCGATGTAAATATCAAACCTTGCTAATCGGCGCGTACTTTTGCATCAGGCCCTTGACTACCTGTCCTGGGAACGCAATCTTGAGCTCGACTTCTTCCCCTTCGCCCTTAACGGACACGACGGTACCTACGCCCCATTTCCCATGCTGGGCCTTATCGCCGACCTTCCATTTAACGGAAGTATCCGGGCGGATTACACCAGTCTTGGGCTGGACACTTGCGCCGCGTTTCTGCATGGAGTTCATGACTTCGAGCGCCGACTTCGCCTTATCGGAGAAGTTTGCCCCGCTGCCCATCTGGCTGGCAGACGGACGGAACGTCATGGTGCCGCTGCGCTGCTGGGCACCATAATGGTTGGCATTGGCAAAGCCGTAGGCATTGACGCGCGGTACAAGCCGTTCCGTGTACTCCTCAGGGATTTCGTCCAGGAAACGGGATGGCGTGGACATACTGGTCTTGCCGTAAATCGTGCGCTGATGGGCACAGGTCAGATAGAGCTTGCGCTGGGCGCGGGTAATGCCCACATAGCAGGTGCGCCGCTCCTCCTCGATTTCGTTATCGTCCATCAGTGTGCGGGAATGCGGGAAGAGCCCTTCCTCCATGCCCACCATGAACACCGTGGGGAACTCCAGGCCCTTGGCCGAATGCAGGGTCATCAGGGTAATGCGGTCATCTTCCATCTCTGCATTGTCGATATCCGATACCAACGACAAGGTGGACAGGAAGTTTTCCAGATTGGGGTTGTCCTCCGTCTTTTGGAAATCGCGCGCCACACCCACAAATTCCTTGAGGTTTTCGATGCGGCTTTCGTTCTCCGGCTTCTTTTCCTCCTGCAATTCGCGCAGGTACCCGGATTCTTCGAGCACCTTTTCAATCAAATCATCAATGCGCATATTGGATTGATAGCCCATAAACTGGAAGATAAACGTCGAGAACAGTTCCAAAGGCTTCTTGATTCTGGCCGTAATGCCGGGAATCTGGCTCAGGGTTTCTTCACTCGAAATCACGTCAAAGAGGGTCAGACCATTATTTTCGGCAAAGTCAGCCAGCTTGGCAACAGTCGTAGCCCCGAGACCCCGCTTGGGCACATTGATGATGCGCAGCAGGCTTACGGTATCCAACGGATTGTAGATAACCCGCAGATAAGCCAGAATGTCCTTAATTTCCTTGCGGTCATAGAATTTCAGGCCACCCACCATCGTATAGGGAATGCCGCGGCGCATAAAGGTTTCTTCGACCACGCGGGACTGGGCATTCGTACGGTAAAGTACCGCCATATCGCCATAAGATGCATTGAAGATGGTCTTTTGCTTCATCACGGTTGTGGCGATAAATTCCGCCTCATCACGTTCATCCCGCGCTTCATAAATCGTGAGCTTTTCGCCCGTAGCATTTTCCGTCCAAAGTTCCAAAGTTCTTTCTTTTTTCGGTTTATATTGTGCTCAATCACCGCATTAGCTGCCGCCAGAATGTTTTTGGTCGAACGGTAGTTCTGCTCCAGCTTGATGGTACGGGCTTCGGGATAATCTTCCTCAAAGTCCATGATGTTGCGGATATCCGCGCCACGCCAGCCGTAAATGGACTGGTCCGCGTCCCCCACGACGCAGAGATTATGATGCTTGGCCGCGAGAATCTTGGTCAGCTGATACTGAGCGCCGTTGGTATCCTGATACTCGTCCACCAGAATGTACTTGAAGCGGTTCTGATACTTGACGCGGATTTCCTCATGTTCTTCGAGCAGCAGCACCGACACCATCAGCAAATCGTCAAAGTCCATGGCGTTATTGGTACGCAGTTTCTTGGCATAGAGCGCATAAACTTCGGCCACCTTCTGCTGGAAGAAATTATCCGCATCGCGGGCCATTGCCTTGGGGCCCATCAGCTGGTTTTTGGCATTTGAAATAGCATTCTGAATGGAGCTGGGCGCATACTGCTTCGGGTCAAGGTTAAGTTCCTTCAAGCAGTCCTTGATAACCACCTGACTGTCGCTGCTGTCGTAAATGACAAAATTGCGCTTGTACATGCCCGTAGCTTCCACTTCCCACCGCAGGAATCGCGCACAGAAGGAATGGAAGGTGGAGAGCCATACATCCTTAGCCCCTTCGCCAATCATCCGGTCGACACGTTCCCGCATTTCCGTAGCGGCCTTGTTGGTAAAGGTGATGGCCAGAATACTCCAGGGCGATACGCCTTTTGCCAAGAGATTTGCCACCTTGCAGGTCAGCACCTTGGTTTTGCCCGAACCGGCACCGGCCATAATGAGAAGTGGCCCATCTGTATGTTCAACCGCCTGTTTTTGGGCGGGGTTTAATCCAGCAAAAATATCCAAAATAACCTCCAAAAATATCACACTTACTTACATCAAAGACAGAAAGCCCGCCCCCCAACGATGTTGAGGGACGGTGCTTCTATCCTAAAATCACATTGCTGCTTATTTGCTAATGCACTTAACCGCTTCGGAAAGGGGCGGGATAATCTGCTTTTTGCGGCTCATGACGCCCGGCAGATATACATGGGTGCCGCTGGCATCCTTCTTGAAGGCCTCGCCGATAAGGGTCTTGGGCGAACCGGCATAGAGCAGGTACGTTGCTTCTTCGAGAATATCCGTAACCATGACAAGGCTCATGTCAAAGCCGTCATGTTCGCAGATTTTCGTCATGGCTTCGATAAGCTGCGGTTCGAGGTCCATAACTTCCTTGGTATCCATTACGGAAATCTGGCTGACGATAATGCGATAATCGCCAATCTGGAACTCCTTGAGGTCGTTCTTGGCAATTTCCGCCGGCGTCATATCGCCAATGCCGGAACCAGCCTTGAGCATTTCCATGCCGTATTCATTGATGTCTACGCCAGCGATTTCTGCCAAGCGCTGTGCCGTCTTCTTGTCGTATTCCGTGCAAGTCGGGGACTTAAAAAGCACCGTATCGGAAATGATAGCGGAAAGCAAAAGACCTGCGATAGATGCCGGAATGTCGATATCCTTCTGCCAGTGCATGTTAGCCACGATGGTTGCCGTGCAGCCCACCGGTTCAGCATGCGTGAAAATCGGTTCGCTGGTCTGAATGCCGCCCAGACGATGATGGTCAACGATTTCCACAATCTTGGCTTCTTCAATGCCTTCAACAGCCTGACCGCGTTCATTGTGGTCAACGAGGATTACCTGTTCACGTTCCGGAACCATCAGGTTGTCGCGGCTAACCACACCAACGAGCTTGCCGTTTTCCACGACCGGGTAGTTGCGGTAGTTGGTTTCATCCATCGTGCCCTTGATATCGGAAAGCATATCGAGGGGCTTGAAGCAAACCGGATTTTCGTGCATGATGCGGCGGATAGGTACGCACTGATTAATCAGGCGGGCAACCGTATACGTGTCATACGGCGTGGAGAGCACGAACATGCCCTTGGCTTCCGCAGCTTCAATCACATCAGCGGATACACGGCCATCGCCCGTAACCACAAGGCAGGAAATGCCCTGATTTACAATGTCGATAAGGGTTTCGTCATGGCGGTCACCGACAAGCACCACATCATTTTCTTCGATGATGTTTTTAATCATGCTGATGGAACCTGCGGCAATTCGTACGTTGCCTTTGATGAAGTCGCCTTCTTCGCCGGATACCAGCACCTTGCTGTCCGTAGCGGCGATGACATCACGATAGCGAACCCGCATGTCAGCCAGATTCTGCATACCCAGTTCCTGGAAATAACGCTTAGCCAGGTCAGACACCGTCACGATGCCGACCATAACGCCCTTGCTGTCCGTAACAGGCACAGAGCGCAAATCATGTTCGCGCATAACCTCGCCCAGACGGCGCAGCGTGTCATGCTGACGTACCACGATTTTGCTGTCCAGCATAACATCCTTTACACGCGGATACAAATCCGTGAGCAGCAACGGCTTTTCTACCTTGAAATGCTCCAAGGCATAGCGGGTTTCTGCATTTACTTTACCAGCCCGGGCGGGAACAACATTTTCCCCCAAAGCCTGTTTCAAATGCGCGTAGCCAATCGCTGAACAAATGGAATCCGTATCCGGATTACGATGACCAATCGTGTAAATAGGTTTTGCGCTCTTCATAAAGAAAAATTCCTCCTCATATAAAAGCGGCCTTGGCCGCCTGTCTGCTAAAATCATGCCCGTCAACTTTGATGCTGTCACCATGACGTTCACCGGTGCTGCGCGCTTGCGCGCGCTCGGCAAATTTTTGTGGGTTTTCCTCGCGTTTTATGGAAACCTCCGGTGGTGCGGTGATGCCAAACTTGATTTTTCCTCCGCTGACTTTGACGACATTTACGATGATGTTGTCGCCAATCATTATTTCCTCATTTGCTTTTCGCGTGAGTACCAGCAAGATCGCACTCCCCCTTTATTCCGTCACTGTCCATGATACCACAAATGCGGGGGGAATTTCAAACGAAAATGCGTATTTATACAAAGAAAATAGCCCCCATACGGGGGCTATACGAAAAATTATTCCATTACATGGTACTCGCCATCTAAAAGTTCCGTTTCATTGAAGAAAATATGAATCTCACGCTCGGCACTTTCGGGGCTGTCGGATGCATGTACAGCATTGCGGCGGCCATTGGTCGCATAGAGCTTGCGGATTGTCCCTTCAGCAGCCTCTGCCGGATTGGTCTTGCCATGCAGCTCACGAATGCGGGCAATGGCATTTTCCCCTTCCAGTACAAGCGCAATCAGAGGCGCAGACGTCATAAAGCCCACCAAATCTCCGTAATACGGACGGCCGATATGCTCTGCATAATGAATGGAGGCCAGCCGCTCGTCCATCTTTAAGAGCTTCATGCCGACAATGCGGAAGCCCTCCTGCTCATAGCGCTTAATGATATCACCGCTGTAATGCAGGGCAAATGCGTCCGGCTTAATCAGTACCAAAGTCTTTTCCATGTTTCCTGTATCTCCTTGCTCATTTATTTTTTATTTTGTCCAGTTCTTCCTGATAGATGGCTGCAACCTTCTGATAGTTTTCCCCTGAAGCCTGCAGTGCTTCGATTTCATCTTCGCGCAGGGCACGGATAATCTCTGCCGGATTGCCATAAACCAATGAATTGGAAGGAATCTTTTTATGCTGCGTCAGCTTGGTGCCGGCACCGATAACCACATTATCGCCAATCTCGGTATGGCCTAAAATTATTGAGCCCATGCCAATAAGACAGTTGCTGCCGATTTTTCTGGCATGCACCACGGCATTGTGACCTATAATGACATTATCGCCTATCTCTGTCGGTTCATCCAACATCACATGCAGGGTGCTGTTATCCTGAATATCACAATTCTTGCCGATGGTCACTTTCTGGAAGTCACCGCGCACTACGGCATTAAACCAGATTCTGCTGCCTTCGCCGATTTCCACATCGCCTACTACTGTAGCCGAAGGAGCCATGAATACATCTTTACCTATGGTTGGTGTTTTCCCCTGATAAGAAAGAATAGTGCTCATCATTATCGCCTCCTGGTTTTAATCGGAAAACTATTGCTCTGTCTTATTATAACGTTTTTTGTGAAATTTTGCAACAATACAAAAGAGCACCGAAGTGCTCTTTTGTTTATGAATGTGAAATTAGCCCAGGATAACCAGGGATTCATGCGCTTTAACGCTCTGGCCGGCAGCCACATTGAAGCTCTTAACCACGCCATCAGCATCTGCGGCGATTTCGTTCTGCATCTTCATGGCTTCGAGAATCAGCAGCGTTTCGCCAGCTTTAACAGCCTGGCCTTCAGCAGCTACGAGCTTCACGATTTTGCCCGGCATCGGAGCGTCGATGGAATGCTCGCCAGCGCCAGCGGCTACAGCAGCCTTCTTCGGTGCAGCGGGAGCTGCCGGAGCCGGTGCCGGAGCTGCTTTCGGTGCAGCCGGTGCAGCCTTCGGAGCTGCAACAGCGGATTTTACTTCTTCAACTTCGACTTCATAAGCCGTACCGTTTACGACGAGCCAGGCCGCCGCGAGCGGACAATGCCCATACATCACTGCGCTTAATGCGCACAGCCACAACCTTGTTACCCATCATCATCTGAACAGCAGCGGTAATTGCTGCCACTACTTCTGGCGAAGCGCCATTTGCTTCCGTTTTCATGGTAAAGACCTCCGAATTCCGAATTAGAGCGGAATGCACCCGTGTTTCTTGGCCGGGCCAACTTCACGCTTGCTGGCCAGTGCATTCAGTGCCGTAATGATGTACGGACGAGTTTCCTTCGGCTCGATAACCATATCCACATAGCCGCGTTCAGCAGCAACGTACGGCGTAGCGAAGTTTTCCACATATTCAGCCGTCTTGGCATCCTTGTCCGGGTCCTTGCGGAAGATGATGTTCGCGGCACCAGCCGGGCCCATAACCGCAATTTCCGAAGTCGGCCAAGCCATAACCTGGTCAGCGCCCAGTTCACGGCAGCACATAGCGATGTAGGAACCACCATAAGCCTTACGGGTAATAACCGTAACCTTAGGAACAGTTGCTTCACTGTATGCGTACAGCATCTTGGCACCATGGCGGATGATACCATTGTGTTCCTGATCAACGCCCGGCAGGAAGCCCGGTACGTCAACGAGGTTAACCAAAGGAATGTTGAAGGCATCGCAGAAGCGGATGAAGCGTGCGGACTTATCCGAAGCGTCTACATCCAGGCAGCCTGCCATGACATTCGGCTGGTTGGCGATAATACCAACGCTGCGGCCATCGAAACGGGCAAAGCAGCAGATGATGTTGGTTGCAAAGTGCTCATGCACTTCGTAGAATTCACCGTTATCGACGATGGAACGGATAACGTCCTTCATGTC
>CADAAS010000179.1 GCA_902785885.1 Pseudoselenomonas ruminantium | reverse complement strand
AGAATTTCTGCCCGACAATTAATTTCGTACTGTCCATACAGTATACACCGTATGTCCAAAAATTACCCCCTCCGTGTCCAATTTTAGTTTACCACTTCACGAGATAACATTTTTATCCCTTATCTTCTCCCTGCTGGTCCAGTACCCGCTGCTGAAATTTGTGCACCGGGCAGGAAACAGTATATCTCTGCGCCTGGGCAGCATCGTTTTTTTGCTGTCAGCCATCTGCATCACCTTTGCGCCAAACTATGTTACGGTTTTGGCAGGAGGATTCCTGAAGTGCATCGGCAATACTTTAGGCGCCGTGGGACCGGCGATTATGAAAAAGCATCTGGCAGGGCATGGCTCAGAGAATCAATTTGTTTCCTATCAGTCTGATGCCAATGGTTTTGCGGCGCTGGTCATGATGGCATCTTCCTTTTTTTGCGGGCCGCTTTTCGCTGTAAATGCCTACTATCCCATGTTCGCATGCATTCTTTTGTGCATTGGCGGAGTTATGGTTTCTTTTCGGATCACCCATAACGAACCGTTTCGGGGGACAGATCTTCCGGTGCCAGCGTCGCAGCAGTCCGCTGATGGCCGGCAGCGGGGCGGGCAGTCCTTCGGCATTTTGCTTTTCTCATCCTTCGCCATTGTAACCGCGCTTTCCGGAGTGGGACTTACCTATTCGAGACTAAATTTTCAGGAACTGCTTTCAGGCAGCGGCAGCGAATATGTGGTATCGCTTTTGAGCATCGTTTCCACCATGATTTATTTGTTCCGCTTCCTGTCCAATCTGGCCATGAGAAAAGCCTATTACAAGCTTGGCGATAATACCTATGCCATAGAAGGGGCGCTGCTTATGGCGGGGCTTATGCTGCAAGTGTTTCCCTGGTTCTATTCCGAAGTTGATGCCGCAGGGGTGCTGTTTATGGGTTATCTTATGCAGGCTTTTGTGCGCGACCCTTATATCACATTGGTGCAGAATTCGTCATTAGAGGGCGGCAATTACCGCAACCAACAAAGCGATCTGGTGGCGCAAAACGCAGCAAAAAAAGTCGGCGCTCTCCTGCTGGCCGGGACGTGTATTATTATTTTGCATGAAAGGGATATCTTATGGGTTATGACGATGATGGCAGCCGCGTCAGGAATGAACTTGCTGCTCAGTTTTATGATTATTGGAAAGGGCCGGGCGAAATTGCCATAATAAACGGGAAGATATGAGAACTGGTGAAAAAGAGTAAAGGGGGGCAGCTTATGTCTTTTGAAACTGTTGAAGGTACATTGAATATCAGCTGTACGATGGTCATGACGACAGCGCTGGCCGCCATCCTGCTCCTGATTGGCTTCTGGATCCGGAAGAAGGTGAGCTTCCTCACGAAGTACTGCATTCCGGCTCCTGTGTTGGGCGGCTTCCTGTTCATGTTCATCACCTTTGCCGGACATCAGAGCGGCGCGTTCGCGTTCAAGTTCGACACGACATTCCAGAGTCCGTTCATGGTGGCGTTCTTCACCACCGTCGGCCTGGGCGCGTCCCTTTCCCTTCTGAAGAAGGGCGGAATCCTGCTGATCGTCTACTGGCTGATCGCCGGCATCGTCTCTATCATCCAGAACTGCATCAGCATCGGCCTCGCCAATGTCACAGGCCTTAAGTATCCCTACGCGCTCCTGGCAGGTGCCATCTCCATGATCGGCGGACACGGAGCGGCAGGCTCCTACGGTTCCACCTTTACCGAGATGGGCTATCCGGCAGGTATCACCGTCGGCGCGGCAGCTGCGACCTTCGGCCTGATCTTTGGCGTCCTGGTGGGCGGCCCGGTGGCCCGCATGCTGATCGAGAAGAACCACCTGACCCCGGACAACTCCGAGACTCTGGATACTTCCATCGAAGAGATCAACGCCGGACACGGCGAGAAGCTCACCAACCTGGACGTCCTGAAGAACGTGACCGCGATCCTGTTCTGCATGGCACTCGGAACCGAGATCTCCGGCTGGCTCGGCAAGCTGATCGAAATGAGCTTCCCGTCCTATGTCGGCGCAATGTTTGTCGCTATGCTTGTTCGCAACCTGAACGAGCAGTTCCACTGGTATCATTTCAGATTCCCGCTGGTGGACGGCACTGGCAATGTCATGCTGAACCTGTATCTTTCCATGGCGCTGATGAGCCTGAACCTGTATCAGCTGCTTGACCTGATCGGACCGGTCCTGATCATCGTCGCCTCGCAGGTGGTAGTACTGGTGCTCCTTTCCATCTTCGTCGTTTTCCCGATCCTCGGAAAGAACTACGACGCAGCAGTCATGTGCGCGGGCCTTCTGGGCCACGGTCTCGGCGCTATGCCCTCCGCGATCGTGAACATGACGGCGGTCAAGGACAAGTACGGCATGTCCAGAAAAGCCTTCATGATCGTTCCGATTGTCGGCGCATTTCTGGTGGATATCATTTATCAGCCGCAAACCATCGCTTTCATCAAGTTCTTCGTGCAGGGCTTCTCCGGCTGACGGAAGAACAGAATAAAACTGTTAAGAGGAGTACGGTTTTTTGCAGAATATCGAGTATCTTGCAGAAAATCGACAAAAATCGGGCTTAATGCCCGATTTTTTGTTGCTTTTCGCTGAATTTGCTACGACGGATGAAAAGAAGCGCAAGCGATTGTGACATCTGCCTCCATTTGAAACATGGGAAAGATCTCCAACGGATCTTTCAGTCCTTCAGGATGCCTTTGCTTTGCATATCAGTTGCGTCATGGTTCCCATGGGGCAATACACGCACCAGGAGCGAGGTTTATAGGCAAGCATTGTAAGAATTCCAAGGATAGCCGAAGTCAGCATAAGGCTGTAAAAACCAAAGGCAAATTGGGCAATCCAAGGTTCTGCCGGCACGGGATATGCCCAGTGCCAAGGGACATCAAAAGTCCAAAAGAACGTGACTGCCTCGTGAAGATCAGCTGCCCCCGCAAAGACCAGATAGGTTCCCCAGAGCATATTGCCAAACATCGTCAAAAAGAAAATCAGAAACCCATAGCGGAAGGACTTTCCTTTCAGCCATGCCGGCATATCCTTTCCCCTGGAGAAACCTCGCTGGCTGCCCAGCATCCGCAAAAGCTGACCGCGGTCACAGTATCGGTTGCAGAACCCTTTGCTTCCCTTTCCCACAGCAAATATCAGGGGAAGAATGAAGCTGATAAGCCCCAGCCACGCAAAGAGAATGTTGAAAAATCCCAGGGTGAAATAAATCACCGACCATATCCATAGATAATTGTACCAGTGCTGTTTCATGCTCTCACCTCAATTCGTATCACAGAGGCAGGGCATTCCTTGGCACAACGTCCACAGCCCACGCACAGGGCTTCATCCACCACCGAATAGCTTCCCTTCCACACCGTGATGGCTCCGCGTGGGCAAACAGCCATGCAGGCCCCGCAAGCTGCGCAAAGCTGCCTATCGGGGACGGCATGGCGCTTTGCCGGAAATTTTGAAGCGGCATTTCTTTCTGCTGTCAAACTTGCACCTCCATGGCGGCTTCCACCCCATGGCGGACGCAATCATCACAGGAGCACAGCACTTTTCCCGTGCCGATGCCTTTCAGTTCCTTGCAAATCGCAGCGCCGGATTTTTCCCGAAACGACTCATGCACGGCCTTAGCTGCGGCATGTATTGGCTTTCCCGCATAATCTCGCAGGCCGAGAACCATTTCAGCGCCGCACAAGGCACCGCAAGTGCCTTCCATACCGCCCATGCCGGAACCGAATGCAGCACCCATGCGTTTGAGCGTTTCCTCCGGCAGCCCCAGCTCATCCGCATATGCAGCCAGAACCGCCTGACAGCAATTATATCCATTATGCTTGTATTCCACAGCTTTTTCTGCACGTTCCATTTTCGTGTTCCTTTCAACTACCTGTTGTCGGAAGTATTTCGTTTATCTTACTTTGCAACCGTGTACATAAAGGTATACACAGTAGTCCGGGCGGCAAATTTATGTTTGACGAAGTCGATAAGCAGGCGTTCGTCAGAGTAGATTTGCCGTCCTTTTTTCGTGACGATAAAACCTTTTTGGGAAAGCCCTGCAATGGGTACTGCAATCAGACCACTGTCCGGGAGAATGGCGTTGCCGGTAAGTATGGAGAGGGCAATCCCTTGCTGAACCGTATTCCAGACGGTGGAGAGGTTGGGGGAGTAATGAAGCACACGGGGCTGCAATTTTTTTCGGTCAAAATGAGCAAGTACCTGACGAGTCAAAATAAAATTGCGGCTGAGAAGAACCAGAGGGAATTTGGCTGCTTCAGCCAACGTAACACCGGAAGCCGCGGCCAGGGGATGGCTTTTGCGGACGCACAGGCAGATGGGCCATTCGGACAATTTGCGCAGGGCAAGATTGGGACGACCTTCGGCATCGTGGACAAAGGCCAAATCAACTTCTTCCCGTTCCACCATATCCAGAGCAGAGCTGCCGGCAGGCTCCGTAATTTCCAATTCGATTTCCGGGTGAAGCTGATGAAATTCGCCTAACAGCATGGGCAGAATGATGGTGGCAATCTGGGAGGGAACCGCGATTTGCAGGCAATTAGTGATTGATTGGTTTTTTCAATAGGTATATTGATGATAAGTGTTTTTCTTTTTCCTCTAAATGCTTTATGATAAATCCAGAACGAAGGCAAAGAAAGGT
>CADAAS010000178.1 GCA_902785885.1 Pseudoselenomonas ruminantium | reverse complement strand
CCAGTTGCATATCGATAAGGCCTTGGCGGTGACAAAGCTGGAAGTTCCTCAGGCTGTGGCGGGAAAAATGGTGGATATTGACCTGTTCCCCAATATGGATGTTAAATTATTGGCAGAATGCCAGTATTTTAAAGTATATCATGGCAGCTTGCATGGAGATAGCACCATGCATGCTGGTGAAGATTCTTTCCATTGTCTGACAGTGCTGGATGGAGCATTGAACCTTTCAGGCAATGGTGAGAGACTGGACGTTGATAAGGGAAAAACGGTTTTTGTGCCAGCCGGATTGGGAAATTATCAATTGCAGGGGCAGGCAGAGTTTATTTTAAGTAAATTATGACGAAGCGCCCAAGGCTTCTGCCAGCTAGCATATTGCCTCGAAGTGCCGGGCGAGAATATTTCCAATGAATGGTGTGAGCCGGTAGAAGAAAAAGAGTATAATTTGTTGCCATAAAAGGAAAAAGGAGAGCTTGAGGCAGGCTCTCCTTTTTCCTTTAGTTTTGACTGCTATCAGCTGATTAATGGAAATAATGGTGACAAAGTCATCACGGCCCATTTTTATACAAAAAATATTGACATTGTGTCATTTTAAAGATATAATACAATCAACAAGAAAAAGTTACGCGGTGTCATTTTTAGCACCTGGAGAAATTAAAGTCGGTAGCGATGTAAGTTGACCATGGTTGAAAGGTATACAAAATGAACAATGGAGGCGTGTGGCAATGCAATATATGAAACTCGGCAATACGGATTTGGATGTATCCCGAATTTGCTTGGGCTGCATGGGCTTTGGCAATGCAGCAACGGGACAGCATAGCTGGACGGTGGACGAAAATGTCACCAGGGAGATTATCAAGCACGCTTTGGCACAGGGAATAAATTTCTTTGATACAGCCATTGCCTATCAGAACGGCACTAGCGAGGAATATCTGGGCAGAGCTTTGCGCGATTATGCTTCGCGGGATAAGGTGGTTGTCGCGACAAAATTCCTGCCCCGCAGCCAGCAAGAAATAGCCGCTGGCGTGACTGGCCAGGAACATATTGCCAAACAGCTGGATATGAGTTTGCAGCATTTGGGCATGGATTATGTGGATTTGTATATCTACCATATGTGGGACTATCAGACCGATATTTATGATATCTTGGATGGACTGAATCAGCAGGTAAAGGCCGGAAAAGTTCGCTATATAGGCATTGCCAACTGCTATGCCTATCAGCTGGCCAAGGCCAATGCATTGGCGGCAAAGGAAGGTTTTGCCCCCTTTGTGTCGGTGCAGAATCATTATAATCTCTTGTTCCGCGAAGAGGAAAGGGAAATGACAAAGCTTTGTGCCGAAGATAATATCGCGATGACACCTTACAGTGCCCTGGCCAGCGGGCGGCTTTCCCGCAGGCCAGGAGAAACTTCCAAGCGGCTGGCAGAGGACAGCTATGCCAAAATGAAATATGATGGCACGGCTGAAGCTGATGAAAAAATCATCTTGCGCGTGGCAGAACTGGCCGATAAATACGGGGTGTCCATGACGGAAATTTCGTTGGGCTGGCTGCTGACGAAAGTAACGGCACCGGTAGCCGGGGCGACCAAGCTGCATCATATCGATGGTGCCGTCAAGGCGGTAGGCATTAAGCTGACGGAAGCAGATATCGCTTATCTGGAAGAACTATATATCCCGCACCAATTGGTGGGGGTAATGGCACAGAATACCAGCAATGGCAATAAAAAGGAACAGGTCTGGATGAAAAATGCGCCCAAGGGGATGCAGTGAGTTAATCTGGTATATGAGCAGGGGATAGGCTTTTATTTACGGAAGTGATGTGTATGAACAGACGTGAGTTTTTGAAAGTTACCGGCATGGGCGCACTGACCGTGTTTTTGTCCGGCTGCGGCCTGTCGGCATTGACTGGCGATGATTCCAAAAAAAATGTGGTGCCGGAAAAAGGCAGCGTGTCGGGAGGGAAGAATATGAAAATTGTCGTGATTACCAGCAGTCCGCATGCAAAGGAAGAATCAACCTCCATTTATCTGGCGGACCGGTTTACGGATGGTGCCAAAAGCGCAGGGCATGAGGTCTTTACCTTTGATGCAGCCCATGAGGAAACGCATCCCTGCCAGGGGTGTGATAAATGTGGCATGGACGGTCCCTGCATCTTTAAGGATGCCATTGAAAATACATTAATGCCCAAGATGCTGGAGGCTGACCTTATTGTGCTGACGACACCACTATACTATTTCGGCATGTCGGCACAGCTGAAGGTTATTGTGGACAGGTTCTATTCGCGCACAGGAAAGTTGCATGGCAAGAAATCCATCATGATGGCTACGGCCTACAACAGTGCCGATTGGACGATGGAAGCGCTGGTCAATCATTATGAAACTTTGGTGCGGTACATGGAATGGCAGGATGTTGGACAGGTGATGGCTACCGGTTGTGGTGCACGTTCCTTGGTGGAAAAGTCCGCTTTTGCCGATATGGCGTATAAAATCGGGGCTGCGTTATGAAACGCCTAGTGGTGACGACTTGCCTGCCGCTGCTGTTTATTGCGGTGATGAGTTTTCATTATATTCCCAAACTGCTGCATGAAATACTGGGCGTGACCTGGTTGCTGTTTGTTTTGCTGCATTTGTATCAAAACCGCAGCTGGCTGAAAAATTTGCTTCAGGGCAGCTGGAACTTTTGGCGGCTTTTCGGCACAGTCATTGATGGCTTGCTTATTACAGGTGTGCTGGTAATTGTCCTGTCAGGCCTGGGAATTTCCAACTATCTGCTCAAAGAGGTGATGCCGCTGGCCATTCAGCGCAGTATGGCCCTGCATCAATACCATGTTTCCCTGCCGTATGCCCTGCTGGTTTTGAGTGGCTTGCATTGGGGGCTGCATTGGCAAGGATGGCAAAAACAGTGGCAGAAGCGAATAAGCTGGTCCTTGTCACCATTGGGCGGGCGGCTCTTGGCTGTTGGAGCGGCAGCCTTTGTGCTGGTCGTTGGCGTATGGGGCTCGTTTATGAACCGGTTAGGGGACAGGCTAATGATGAAGCATATCTTTGCGACTGAGGCGACCAACCAGCCGGGCGAAGTCTATGTGCTGCTCTTGGCTGGGATGCTGGGGCTTTATGTTTTTGGCGGAATCGCTTTGAGCAAAATCGGAAAATACAGGCGTAAATAAAACTTTTGCTTGACTTGAAGTAAGCTTCAAGTGCTAGAGTTAGAACTAAAGCTAAGGAATGAAAGGAGCAAAAAGATGAAAAAAATATGGTTGATTGGTCTAAGTGTGTTGATGATGTTTGGCCTTTTGGGCTGTGGTTCGGATACGGGAAAGGCAGAGGAAAAGGCGCCCGCTCCTGTACCGCAGCAGAAAGCGGCAGATGTGGCAGCCCCTGCCGGCAAGGGCAAAATTCTCGTGGCTTATTTTTCGGCTACGGGCAATACGAAACAGCTGGCAGAAAATACGGCCAAGGCTTTGGGGGCAGACCTGTATGAAATCCGCCCGGCTAAGCCCTATACGCGTGAAGATTTGAACTACAACGATGAGAGTACGCGGGCGACTGTGGAGCAGAAGGACGATAAAGCCCGTCCGGAACTGGCTGACAAAAATGCTCCAGTGGCCAATTATGATACCATCGTACTGGCATATCCCATTTGGTGGGCACAGGCACCACGCATCATGGACACCTTTGTGGAAAGCTATGATTTCACGGGCAAAAATATGACGGCAATTTGCACTTCGGGCGGCAGTGATATCGGCTCCAGTGCCGATTACCTGCAAAAACTGACCAAGGGAAAAGCCAATTGGAAACCGGGCAAATTGTTTGGCCCGCGTGCCGAGGCACAGGAAATCAAAAGCTGGTTTACTGGTTTAGGGTTCTAAGTCAGCAGTCGGCAGCCAAGAATATGAAGACAAAGGAAGCGATAATATGGATTTGGAAACCATTAAGGAAACTGGTGTATTCCCCGTGGGCGGCGAAAATGTCAATTATGCCCAGTATTTTGACGGCAAAAGCTATCTCAATATGATTTCTTTGGAACAAGTTGTTATTGGTAATGTAACCTTTGAGCCGGGCTGCCGCAACCATTGGCATATCCATCATGCCGACAAAGGCGGCGGACAGATGCTTTTGGTGATGGCCGGGCGCGGCTGGTATCAGGAATGGGGCAAGCCGGCGCAGGAATTAAAGACTGGTGATGTTGTACATATTCCTGCTAATGTCAAGCATTGGCATGGTGCGGCCAAGGATTCTGCTTTCCAGCATATCGCAATTGAAGTGCCGGGCGAGAATACTTCCAGTGAATGGTGTGAGCCGGTAGAGGAGAAAGCGTATAATCAATTGCCGTAAAAGTAAAAAGGAGAGCTAAAAAAGCTCTCCTTTTTACTTTAAATTTTTTCCCCATACAGCAGGGGCAGGCTTACTTTTTGGTTAAAAAACTCAATGAGGGGGCCCGTGCCGCAGGCCATCACCAAAGTGCCCAGACTTACGATGCTGCCGCAGATAAAGCCGATGGTGACTGCACAGGCGTCAATGAGAATGCGAACTGTCCGGAAGGGGACCCGGCCACCGCTGCGTTCTGCAAGAATCCAGCCAATGGCATCATAAGGCCCCATGCCCAGTCGGGAACTCATGTAGAGGGAACAGGAAAGGCAGGTAAGCACTACGCCGCCTGCCAACAATAGTAAGCGCAGGGAAAGGTCCGGCTCGGCAAAT
>CADAAS010000177.1 GCA_902785885.1 Pseudoselenomonas ruminantium | reverse complement strand
CTTCGGCCCCCTAACGCTTCCGCACAACCTGGCGCGCGTCGTTTTGCTCGAACAGATTTACCGCGCCTTCAAGATTAACCGCGGGGAAAAATATCATTGGTAAGTGAAAGCCGTCCCAAACCGGGGCGGCTTTGTGGTATAATGAAGGTAAATTCTAAGCGCAAGGGGCGATGGCGATGCGTAATCTATATGGCCTGATGGCATTAATCATGGGATGGGGGGGAATGTATGGCATAACGCATGAGCAGGGGGCGATTGGTCTTCTGCTGATGGCAGCCATGGGCATTAGCATTTATAAAGGACAGCTGCCGCAAAGTGTTGTACGGAAGCTCGATGTCAGTCAGTTGGCTGCGGCACAGGCGGATACTGCTTTGGCGGATTGGGAAAAAGCCCGGGAAGATTATAACCGGGTAGAGGAGGCACGCACCAAAATTCGGGACGGCCAGTTAAGCCGGCAGCTGGGGCTCATGCAACAGGAGGCAGCACGGCTGTTGAATTATGTGGAAAAGCACCCGGAACGCATTGCGGCGGCAGGGCGCTTTATTCATTACTATCAGGACAGGGCAGCCAGCCTTTGTGAGCAATATCGGGAACTGGAGGAAACAAAGCTGGAAACCGACCAGGTACAGCAGGTAAAGGCACGGCTCAAGGAAACGCTGGTCAGCTTTGATGAGGCGTACAATGCAGAGTTTACCAAAATCATCAACAGCCAGCTTCTTGATATGGATGCCGAACTTACGGTAATGCAGCAGTCGTTGGAGGCTGAGGGAATCAGCAACAACAGCAGGGCGGCTGGGCCTGTGGAGTTAAATGCAAACAGCGAGCCAGTTTCTACGGGGATTGGGCGCAAAAAACGTCCTCGCCGCGGAGCACTCACCAAGGTTGGCGGGCAGGAAATCGCATCGGTTAGGGAGAAGATTACTACACCGGATAATGTGCGGAATTCTGTGCTGTTGCAAAAAATGATTATGAGCGGCCTGGCAATCACGTTAGGCTCATTTGGCGCACATAAATTCTTTCAGGGGAAAACCAAGTGGGGGATTGCTTATCTGGTCTTTTTCTGGACGCTGATTCCTGCTGTGGTATCTGTGGTAGAAGGGATAAGATACTTATTTATGCCGGTAGATGATTTTTACGAGCAATATTATCGTTAAACGGAGGGGCTGACCATGGAAGTTAAATTAGAAGATTTGATGAAAGCCAAAACAGGTATTGCAAGTGCCGATGTGACGCCGGACAACCTGCCGTCGGCAGAGGTGATGACGGCACAGGTGGAAAAGGTGGTAAACGACCTGAATCCGGAGGAACGGGCGCAGGTTGATAAGATAAAGGACGAACTGGATTTGACGGATTCTACGGCTATTTTGCGTTTTGGTACGCCTGCCCAGCAGAAAATAGCCGAGTTTTCGGACAGCGTGCTTTCGCAGGTGCGCACGAAGGACAGCGGCCCGGTCGGGGAGCTTTTGGGCAGTCTGGTAACCCAGGTACGGGAATTTGAGCCGGAGGGCGGCTCAAGCTTCTTAAAGAAGATTCCGTTGGTGGGCAGCCTGGTAAAAAAAGGCGAGGATATCAAGCTGGGGTATGAGAAGCTGTCCACGCAGGTGGAGCGAATTCAGACCAATTTGGAACAGGCCAAGCTGAAGATGATGAAGGATGTGGCGCTGTTCGATAAGCTCTACGCAGAAAATCTCAGTTATTTCAAGCAGCTGCAGCTCTATATTCAGGCTGGCGAAGAAAAGCTTACGGAAATGCGGGAGGTTACCTTGCCAAAGCTGCGCCAGCAGGCAGCCGATTCCGGCGACCCCATGGCTGTGCAGGTGGTGGCCGATTTTGAGGCCAGCGTGAACCGCTTTGAGAAGAAGGTACATGACCTCAAAATCAGCAAGACGATTGCCATTCAGTCAGCACCGCAAATCCGCCTGATCCAAAATAACGATAAGGCGCTTATTGACCGGGTACAGACGGCTATCTACAGCACGATTCCCTTGTGGAAGAACCAGCTGGTGATTGCTTTGGGCTTGCAGGCACAGCAGGATGTACTGCGCATGCAACAGGCGGTCAACAACACCACGAATGAACTCTTGCGCCGCAATGCAGAACTTTTGCAGCAGAACAGCATTGAGACTGCGCAGGAAAATGAGCGCAGCATTGTGGATATTGAGACGGTTCGGGAGGTTAATGACCGCCTGATCAATACCATTGAGGAAACAATCAAGATTCAGCAAAATGGCCGTGCCAAACGGCAGGCAGCAGAAGCAGAACTGGTACAGATTGAAGGCAGATTACGGGAAACGCTGCTGAAGAACAGTGGCAGGCAGGGGGCTCAGTAAATGAAGAAGAAACGCCGGGAAATACAACGGCGGATCAGTGTTTTGGCGTTATTTATGCTGGGGGCAGTGGTGCTTATCGTCTGCCGCTATGCATGGTTGCAGCTGGTGCAGGGAAGTGCGCTCAGCGAGCGGATGAAGGCACAGGTAGGGCAGGATTATGCCATCCAGTCGCCGCGTGGGACAATTCTTGACCGGAATGGACGGGAACTGGCGGTCAGTACCATGACAAAATCCTTGTATATTGACCCTTCGCATGTGGAAAATCCGCAGGAGTTAGCGGAAAATCTGGCGCCGCTTATTGGCAAGACCGAGCAGGATATATTGGATGATGTTGCCGTGGGCGGCGGCTTTGTCTGGGTGAAACGGCGCATGGAGCAGGCTGAATACGAGGCTGTGCGACAGCTTATCCGGGAAAAGGAATATATGTCCTGCCTGGGATTCCGGGATGAAGCCAAGCGTTATTATCCCAATGATGTGTTGGCGGCTAATGTGCTGGGGTTCGTCGGCACGGATGACAAAGGCCTTGATGGAATAGAGCAGGCCTTGGATGCAGTGTTGAAGGGCGAAGTCAAGGAAACCTATCTCACCACAGACCGGCAGGCACGCCCGATCTTGGATTCGATTTTTTCCAGCCGCCGCCGTTATATGGGTGATTCCTGCAAGACGGTGGAATTGACAATCGACAGCGGTATTCAGTTCATTGTGGAGCAGGAATTGGACCGGGCTATCGCCGAGAATAATCCCAAGGCGATAACCTGCGTGGTGATGAACCCGAAGAATGGGGAGGTGCTGGCCATGGCCTCCCGTCCTTCGTATAATCCGAATAAATTCTGGGATTATAATGCGGAAGTTTGGAAAAACCGCGCGGTGTCCTTTATCTATGAGCCGGGGTCTACCTTTAAGTCGGTGGTGGCTGGTGCTGCCTTGCAGGAAAAGGTCGTAAGCCCAAACCAGGTCTTTGTTGACCCGGGGTATGTCATGGTTTCGGGGCGGCGTATCCAGAACTGGAATGGTGAAAGTTTTGGTACGGTGACCTTTACTGATGTAGTTAAACAGTCGTTGAATACTGGCTTTGCCCAGGTAGGGCTGCGCTTAGGTGCCGAGCGCCTGATGAAGTATGCCCGCGATTTTGGCTTTGGTGAGCCGACAGGCATAGACTTGCCGGGCGAGGAGAGCGGCATACTCTTTAAGCCGGAGGATATGCGTGATTCGGATATGGCGACCTCTGCCATTGGGCAGAGCATTGCGGTGACCCCCTTGCAGCTGGTGACGGCTGTGTCGGCCATTGCCAATGATGGCGTGCTGTTAAAGCCGCATATTGTGAAAACTATCCGTAATGCGGATGGCAGCATTTATGAGGAACGGGGCAAGACTGAAGTGCGCCGGGTTATTGATTCGGCCACGGACAAGACTTTGATGGGATTGTTGGAACAGGTTGTAGCCAGTGGCGGTGGTGCCAAGGCACAGGTCAAGGGCTATCGCATTGGCGGCAAGACCGGTACTGCACAGAAAATCCGTGAAGATGGCAGTGGCTATATGGATGGCCGTTATATTGCCTCTTTCTGCGGCTTTGCGCCAGTGGAAGACCCGCAGCTGACGGTGTTGGTCATGATTGATGACCCGGGGACGGGCAACTTCTATGGCGGGCAGATTGCAGCACCTGTGGCCGGGCGTATCTTTGCCCAGTTGGGGATAGCCCAGCATAAGGAGTAGGTTGTTGGCTATGTTGATAGAGGCTAACTTTACGGTGGGTCTTGCATATAGCGAAAAAAAAGGGTAAAATAGCTTAGGAATTTATTTGTGGCGAGGAGGTTACTTAATATGAAGCACATTCAGACTGTAAATGCACCTACTTTGCAGGCAACCAAGAACAGCGGTGGCTGTGGTGAGTGCCAGGCATCCTGCCAGTCCGCATGCAAGACTTCTTGCACTGTTGGCAATCAGGTTTGTGAAAGCAAGAAATAATTTTTTGTGATAGAAGGGCTCCCCCTAGGGGAGCTCTTTTAGCGTTGATGTGTTGTTTAGGAGATTATGATGAATAAAGAGATGCGGACAAAAATCCACAAATTTGTTCAAAACGGTATGTATATATTGTTGGATATTAACAGCGGGGCCGTCCATGTGATTGACGAAATGATTTATGACATCATGGATTTTTTTGATGGTGAAAATGACAGCGAGGTCCTGACTGCCTTGGCTGATAAATATTCTGAGGAAGATATGAAGGAGGCCTTGTCAGAGCTGCATGCCCTGATGGACCTTAATCAGCTTTTTGCACCGGATATTGATGTGCCCCCAACCTTTAAGGCCAAGGGCTTAGTTAAATCCTTGTGCCTGATGACAGCCCACGACTGTAATATGCGTTGCAAGTATTGCTTTGGTGACACCGGTGAGTATGGCGGTGAGCGGCAGCTGATGAGTGAGGAAGTAGGTCGGGCAGCGGTAGACTATA
>CADAAS010000176.1 GCA_902785885.1 Pseudoselenomonas ruminantium | reverse complement strand
GTCTGTGCAGATAAAAAAATCCGAACTCACGGAGCTTTGCCGCGCGGCCTTGTGGTATTCAACGGACATTCACATTGCCGATACGAAGCTGCATGGCATTAAGGCCCTGCGGGAATGTGCCAATGTGACCGTAGAAAACTGTGATGTGATTTCGCCGGAATTTGGCTGGTTGGTCAAAAATATCCGCATGCAAAATACCAACGTGCAAAGCGAATACTTTATGCTGCGCAGTGAACAGTTGCATTTTGACCATGTCACGTTGCAGGGAAAATATTCGTTTCAGTATATTGAGGACGCAGAATTTACCGACTGTGAGCTGAATACCAAAGATGCTTTTTGGCATGCCAAAAATGTGACCGTCCGCAACAGTGTGATTCGCGGGGAATATCTGGCCTGGTATTCGGAAAATCTGACGTTGGAGAATTGCACCATCATTGGTACGCAGCCCTTTTGCTATTGCAAGGGGCTGAAACTCATCAATTGCCGCATGGTGGATACGGATTTGGCCTTTGAAAAATCCGAGGTTGAAGCAGAAGTTACGACCGTGGTGGACAGCATCAAAAATCCCAAATCCGGCACAATCAAGGTGGCAGGAGTTAAGGAAATCATTATGGATGATTCATCTGCCCAGGGGCGCATTATTGTGGTCGAAGAAAGTAACTGTGCTTGATAATTGCTGACGAAGATTGACAAGGTTGTTTTTTTGTTCTATGCTATTAAGCAGAATATAGGTTGACACCTGTTGCCACCGGGTAATGGGAAAAGCGTCATTTTCTTATCGTTAGGTCTTGGCAGATAAGAAGGTGGCGCTGTTTTGGTAGGAGGGAAATTATGTTTCGGAAGATGCGAAGATTCAAGCAGCAGCTGGCAGAGGAAGAATGCAAGGAAGTGCTAAGAGAAACGAAACGGGGCGTGCTGTCCATGCTGGGCGACGACGGTTATCCCTATGGTATCCCCATGAATCATTGGTACTGCGAGGAGGATGGTATCCTTTATTTTCATAGTGCCAAGGAAGGACACCGAATGGACGCTATAAGGGCCTATGACAAGGTGAGTTATTGTGCGCATGATGAAGGATGGCAAAAGCCCGGTGAATGGGCGCTCAATATCCGTAGTGTAGTTGTCTTTGGCCGGATGCAGCTGGTGACGGATTGGGAAAAGATTCGCCAAATCTGTAGCTCGTTGGTGCGCAAATTTACTGATGACGAAGCGTACTTGGAACAGGAATTGAAACACGCCCTGCCCAGAGTGCAATGTCTGGCGCTGCTTCCCGAGCATATGACCGGGAAGTTGGTCAATGAATCGTAAGGAGCCTGTCGTATGGACAATAAGGAACGCCCGAAAAATATTATCGTCAGGGGCGCCCGCGTGCATAACCTGAAAAATATCGATGTGGATATCCCCTTGGGCAAGCTCGTGGCCATTGCCGGTGTGTCCGGTTCGGGAAAATCGTCGTTGGCGTTGGGAACCTTGTACGCGGAAGGTTCACGCCGTTATCTGGAGGCGCTGTCTACCTATACGCGCCGCCGCATCACGCAGGCTGGTAAAGCCGATGTGGAGGAAATCCGTCATGTACCGGCGGCGTTGGCTCTCCATCAGCGCCCGGGCATTCCCGGGGTGCGCAGTACCTTTGGTACGGCTTCGGAACTCTTGAACAGCCTGCGGTTGTTGTTTTCCCGTCTGGGCAGCCATACCTGTCCCAATGGACATCTTTGTCCGCCCAATATGGATGTGGCACTGATGCTGCCTACGAAATGCCCGGTCTGCGGCGAGGAGTTTTACGGCCCCGGAGCGGAGGCCATGGCATTTAATTCAGAAGGCGCCTGCCCGCATTGCTCCGGGACAGGAGTTGTGCGTACGGTTGATGAGGCGAGTCTTGTGCCGGACGAAAGTCTGTCCATTGCGGAGGGCGCGGTGGCACCGTGGCAGACGCTTATGTGGTCGTTGATGAAGGATATTGCCAAGGAAATGGGCGTGCGGATTGATGTGCCCTTCCGTGATTTGACACCGGAAGAAAAGGATATTGTCTTTCACGGCCCAGCGGAGAAGAAGCATATCCTCTATGTCAATGAAAAGACCAATGTGGCTGCGGAAATGGATTTTACTTATTATAATGCGATTTATACGGTAGAAAATGCGTTGGCGAAGGTCAAGGATGAAAAAGGCATGAAGCGGGTCGAAAAATTCCTGCATGAGGCCGCCTGCCCGGAATGTCAGGGTACGCGGCTCTCGACGAAGGTGCGCTCGACCAGACTGGCCGAGAAAAATTTGGCTGAGGCCACGGCCATGACTTTGGATGAACTGATTCCCTGGGTTAAGGCTGTGCCGAATACACTGCCGCAGGAAATGCGCCCCATGGCTGCAAGTATCATTGAATCGTTTTTGGATAACGCCCGCAGGCTGAAGGAACTCGGTCTGGGGTATTTATCCCTTGACCGTGCCAGCAGCACCTTGTCAACTGGTGAGCGTCAGCGCGTGCAGTTGGCCAGAGCTGTGCGCAATGAAACCACAGGGGTACTTTACGTACTCGATGAGCCGAGTATCGGCCTGCATCCCGCCAATATTGAAGGGCTCTTGGATGTGATTGACAGCTTGCTGCGCGATGGCAACTCCGTAGTTTTGGTGGACCATGATGTGCATGTGCTGCAGCATGCCGATTATATGATTGAACTGGGGCCTTTGGCTGGCAGTGAAGGAGGTAATCTGCTGTTTGCCGGGGACATGCAGGCGGCTGCGAAAAGCAAAGTCTCCAAGATTGCCCCCTTTATGCGCGGCGGAGCAAATGGCAGCTTGCGGGAACGTGCGCCCTGGGAAAAGATGTTTGCCTTGGGAACGATTCATTTGGAAACGAATCCGCTGCACACCGTAAAGCCCTTGCAGGCAGATATTCCCAAGGGGCGGCTGACGGTGGTTACTGGCGTATCCGGTTCGGGCAAGACCACCATGGTGCTCGAATGCCTGCTGCCGGCGCTTTCGGCCAACGCTGAAGAACGCAAACTGCCGCCGCAGGTCAAGGCTATAAGAGCTGACGGCATACGCCGTGCCAATCTGATTGACGCCTCGCCCATCGGCATCAACATCCGTTCCACGGTAGCGACATACAGCGGAGTGCTCGATGAATTGCGCAAGCTCTACGCGGGCACGGCTTTGGCCAAAGAGAAAAAATGGAAGGCCGGCGCTTTTTCCTATAATACGGGCAAGCTGCGCTGCCCAACCTGTGATGGCACGGGGCAGATTTCGCTTGATGTGCAGTTCCTGCCCGATGTGACAATCACCTGCCCGGATTGTAACGGGCAGCGTTATAGCGAGGCGGTCAAAGAAATCCTTTGGCAGGCAGAAGGTGCAGAGCATGGCTATACTTTGCCGGAAATTCTCTCCCTGACTGTAAAGGAGGCGCTGCCGCTCTTTGCCAAGCAGAAAAAGATTTATGGGAAACTTTCGACTTTGAACGACTTAGGCCTGGGGTATCTGACACTGGGTGAAGATACGCCCGCCCTCTCCGGCGGCGAGGCCCAACGCTTGAAACTAGCAAGTGAGATGGGAAAGACACAGGCCGATTCCGTCTTTATCTTTGACGAGCCAACCATTGGCCTGCATCCCCTGGATGTGCAGGTGCTTTTGCAGGTCTTTGACCGCTTGGTGGCAGCCGGAGCAACTGTAATTGTCATCGAGCATGATTTGGACGTAATCGTCAATGCGGATTATATTATCGATATGGGGCCGGAAGGCGGTGCCAAGGGCGGCCGTATCGTAGTCTGCGGCACGCCGGAAATGGCAGCCGTAAGCAAGGAGAGCATTACGGGAAAATATATCGCACGCGAAATGAAAAATTAGCATGAAATAAATAATCCCCCATCCGCATGAAAAATTGCAGGATGGAGGATTATTTTGCTTTGTTGGAGTTAGAGTCATTAATACATTACAGACTGTCCGTCCTTTGGCATATCATAATTGTTTACATTACGTTCAGCAAGTTTGCCCTTTAGCGTATGGCGGGTAAGTGCGGCATGGGCCACATTGTCCAGATGTGTCAGATACAGTCTGGCGTTAGGTGTAGTCTTAGCAACGCAGTGGACATCTTCAGCATCCATGATGAGGCGTCCATTTTCTACTGTCTCGGCAGCACAGCAGTTGAGTGCCACGATTTCCGGCTGCCAGCGGTTCAACGTGTCGGCTACGGCAGGATACCAGACCGTATCCCCGGCCAGATAAAAGATTTTTTCAGCGGCGCTTTCAAACATCACGCCCATGGCATCACCACAGGGATTTACCGTGCCATGGAGGGCCGGTACCTTGGTCAGCTTTGCCGGACCAAACAGCATGCCGGTTTCGGACAGTACGGTCACATCGTGGAAGCCGGATTTTTGGAAGACAGCAGCATCTGCTTCATTTTGGCAGATTACAGGCACATTCTTGTCTAAAGGTGCGCCCACAGTACCATCCATAGACATATCGATGTGGTCGGGATGGATATGCGTTACCAGATAATAATCGACGCCAGCGAGGATTTCTTCCATCGGCATGGGCAGGTCATAGAAGGGCATGGGCAAATGCTCCTTCATTTCATCCGGCACATGATAAGGTCTGCCGGGAACATCGATGAAGGAAAACTGATGCTTGGGCATCAGCCACGGGTCAATCAGGAACGTTTTGCCGGCATATTCAAGGCGGTTGGTGGCATTGCGGATTTGCGTCAGTTTCATGGTCATGTCTCCTTTTTGTAGCTTCTAAATTGCGTTAGCTAGGTTATGCTTCTAGTATAATGCCCATACCGAAGTACAACAAGCAAAGAGATTCTCTTTTGACGCAACTAAAAGGTTGCTATAAAATAAAGAGGAGGGGGGATTGGATGAATCAGAAGCAAATGGAATATTT
>CADAAS010000175.1 GCA_902785885.1 Pseudoselenomonas ruminantium | reverse complement strand
GGCGTTTAGCGGGAAACAGAAAAAGCACTCCCCGTTTGCCCCTAACTGCGTATGAACTGTATACCTTTATCACGAACCGAACTCCCCGACAAACTGCAATTTTCCAGCGATTTTTATCTTAACTATATGCCCTTTTGGTCGATAATATGAGTAGAGAGTTTATGGACAAGGAGGGAGATATAATGGCAATGATAGCCCGTGTGGCGGAGAATAAGCAAAATTTATTGCAGCCACAAAATGTCTGGCAGAAGATGCAGCGGGATACGTCGCTGCGCAAGGAAAAGGACGATACGGTGCTCGGCAAGGCGGCGGAGGTCTACATCAGCAAAGCGGGGAAGAAATTGAGCGAGGAGGCCAATGACCCGCTGAACCGTCTGTCGCAGGTGGATTTTATGACGGATGCGGAAAAGGAACTGTCCAAACTTTGGCAGGAAGAAAAGGACAAAGCTGAGTACAAAAAGCAGGCGGCAGAGATTGAAGAACGGCTGGCAAAGGACAGCAGCCTTACGGACAAAGAACGGGAAAAGTTGCAGGCGCAGGCAGACGAGCTGCGGAAAAAGGGCATGACCACGGATGATAAGCTCTATGACTATTATGACCAGAAACATGCCTTTGAAAAAGATATCGAAAAAAATGATGGCAAATATATGGCAGGTGACCTCAGCGGCTTGTATCGGCAAATCAGTGAACTGGAGTGGAAAATTTATAATACCCGCATTGATATAACGAATGAAGGTTTGAATAAGGACAAACTTACCCAACAGGCGTTGAAGGAACGCGCCTATATCGCCATTGCCGAAAATGAGGCGAAAATCATGGGCGGGGAACTGGAGAAGCGGAGCAGTGAAGATGCCATGCTCACCCGCACGGCGGAGCAGATTGCGGTACAGATGGAAGAAAATGGCAAACACCAGCCAACGGCGGCTGATGTGGTGCGGGCGGCAGTCGAGGAAGGCAAGGACCGCGCCGAAAAAGCGGAAGATGAAACGGGCAAATTGGCTGACCGCGGGCTGGATAGTGCGATGAAGCTGCAAAACCAGATGCAGGCAAATGACGAAGGCCTGACCGGGGCGGATGCAGATGCTGACCGCAATACGGCTATGCGAAAACTGAAGAAATTGTCCTATGAAGAATTTATGCGGGACGTGAAGAATAAGGAACGAGATATGGAGCGTTATTAATCGTTGCTGTAAATGCCCTCGAATGAGGGCATTTTTTTTGCGCGGAGGAATTGTCTGCAATAATAAAAAAATAAAAAAAATAAAAAACAGGAATTGTGCTGCATGAAATCGAATAGAATAAATTGTGTACCTTGTGGAGGTGATGAAGGTGAAGCAGGAACAAGGTATTGTCCTAGAAACCGCTGACGGCATGGCCAAGGTGCGTATTGGGCGCCATGAGGAGTGCGGTTCGTGCGGTGCCTGCGGCGGTGCCCGGCAGGTGGTCGTGGATGCCGTAAATCCCTTGGGGGCGGCTGCTGGTCAGCGGGTGCGCTTTGAATTCCGCGAGGAGCAGGTGCTCACAGGGGCCTTTGTGGTCTTTATCCTGCCGCTGATTTTTGGCGGCGTAGGAGCGGTGATTGGGCATTTTATGGCACCGCTGTTGGAGGCAAGTGGCAGTTTGCCCTATGTGATTGGCGCGTTGCTGTTCTTCCTGCTTGCACTGTTGCTGGTTCGGAAATTTGACCGGCGGGCGGCGCAGGATAAGGCGGCCAAACCTGTGATTATCGAGATTTTGGATAATCAACAGTCATAATATATTTTGGGAGACTATACAAGAGGTGATTGTATGTTCGAAAGCTTTCTCGGGGGAATTCACCCCAAAGATGGCAAGGAACTGGCTAAAGATAAGCCGATTGAAGATATGCCGGTGCCCCAGGAACTCGTGGTTCCCATGGGCCAGCATATCGGTGCGCCCTGCACACCGACGGTCAAAGTGGGCGATGAGGTGAAGCGTGGGCAGCTTATCGGCACGAGCCCGGCGTTTATGCACGCCGATATTCATGCACCGGTATCGGGCAATGTGGCAAAAATCGAGCTGCGGCCCCATTCCGGCATGGGCAGCTGCCTGGCGGTGGTGATTCAAAATGATGGCAAGGATGAATGGGCTGATGGCCTGCCGCTCACGCGTAATTGGCAGGTCATGGAGAATGAGGAAATTCTCGCGGCGATTCAATCTGCCGGTATCGTAGGCATGGGCGGGGCAACCTTCCCTGCACATATCAAATTAAAGCCGGGCAAGCCCGTAGACATTCTGATTTTGAACGGCGCGGAATGTGAGCCGTATTTGACCGCCGACTACCGCTTGATGTTGGAGGAAGGCGCAAAGATTATCACGGGGACGCAGATTCTGCAAAAACTGTTGGGCGTCAAGCGGACGGTTATCGGCATCGAGGACAATAAGCCCGAGGCCATCAAGGCCATGGAACAGGCGGCGAACGGCACGAATATTGAAGTGGCGGCCTTAAAGACCAAGTATCCGCAGGGTGCGGAGAAAATGCTGATTAAAGTCATCAGCGGCCGCGAGGTGCCGATGGGTGGCCTGCCTATGGATGTGGGCACTGTGGTGCAGAATGTGGGTACGGTGGCGGCCATTGCCGATGCTGTGGAACACGGCCTGCCATTGACGGAACGCATTACCACGGTGACGGGGGATGCCATCAAGGAGCCGAAAAATTTGCGCATTCGCATGGGCACGCCTTATCAGGCGGCCATTGATTTTTGCGGCGGGTTCAAGAAACAGCCCAAGAAACTCATTGCAGGCGGTCCGATGATGGGCATGGCACAGGCGACAGCAGAAGTGCCGGTGATGAAAGGCTCATCGGGAATTTTGGCGCTGACGGCAGAAAAAGTTGACCACGGCCCGGAAATGAACTGCATTCGCTGTGGCAAATGCGTCAAGGCCTGTCCCATGGGGCTTGTGCCCTCCATGCTCTCCATCTTGTCGGAGCGTCAGGCATACGAGGCCTGCCGTGATGAATACGGCCTGATGAATTGCGTGGAATGCGGTTGCTGTACGTTTGTCTGCCCGGCCAAGCGCAATATCGTGCAGTATATCAAGAATGCCAAGGGCTTTATTCGTGCCGAGCAGATGAAGGCCAAAGCTGCGGCTGAGGCCAAGAAGGCACAGGAAGCGGCGAAGAAGGAGGCGGAAAAATGAGTGAAGAAGCAGTAAAACAGGAAACAGCCGATGAGCTGTTTACGGTTTCCGTATCTCCGCATATTCGTGATGATGAAACCATCAGCCATATCATGTGGCAGGTTAACGCGGCGCTATTGCCCGCGGCACTCTTTGCCGTTTGGTGGTTTGGTGTTCCTGCACTTATTAATATGCTTGTTGGTGTGGTCTTTGCGGTGCTCGGTGAATATCTCTGGCAGAAGGGCATGCACCAGCCCATTACGGCCCTTGATGGCAGTGCCTGCATTACGGGGCTGCTTTTTGCCATGTCCATGTCGCCCTTGCTGCCGCCCTATATGGTGGCTGTCGGTTCTCTGCTGGCCATTATCGTAGCCAAGCAATCCATGGGCGGTTTGGGCTTTAATATCTTCAACCCTGCGCATATTGGGCGGGCGGCACTAATGGTGTCCTGGCCCGTGGCGATGACGACCTGGACGAAGATGGCGGATGCCAGCGGTGGCGTGGATGCCATGACCTCGGCAACGCCGCTCAATATTTTGAAAATGCAGGGCTATGATGCCCTGATTGCGACTTTTGGCAGCCAGTCAGACCTCTATTGGAATCTCTTTATTGGCACGCGCAATGGTTCGCTGGGCGAAACCAGCACGTTTTTATTGCTGCTTGGCGGGCTGTATCTGATTTGGAAGGGCTATGTCAACTGGCAGGTGCCAGTGACGATGATTGCCACAGTGGCGCTGCTGACCTGGATTTTTGGCCCCGCAGGGCTCTTTACCGGCGACCCGGTGTTCCATGTGATGGCGGGCGGGCTCATGCTCGGTGCCTTCTTTATGGCGACGGATATGGTGACGATTCCCATGACCATCAAAGGGCAGCTGATTTTTGCGGTGGGCGCAGGTGCGCTGACCGTGCTGATTCGTCTGGTGGGCGGCTATCCCGAAGGGGTCTGCTATTCCCTGCTGCTGATGAACGCTGTGACACCGTTGATTGATAGGTTCTGCAAACCGCGGATTTTTGGGGCGGGAGGTGCAAAATCATGAGCAGCAACGAACATTCCACGTTCAAGATTGCCTTTAATTTGGCGGCAGCCTGCTTTATCTCCGGCATCGTCATCGGCTCGGTGTACTTCGTGACGGCACCGGTGGCGGCGCAGAAAGCTGAGGAAATGAAACAGGAATCCATGAAGTCGCTGGTGCCTGAAGCGGAACATTTTACGGAAGTGGCCGGCCATGAGGGCTGGTTTGCGGCGGAAAAAGACGGCAAGGCCATGGCCTACATTGTGCCTGCGGAAAGCAAGGGATATGGCGGCAAAATTAAAATGCTCGTGGCCGTGACGGCTGACAGCAAAGTTATTGATTTTTCGATTTTGGAGCATAACGAAACGCCGGGACTCGGCGATAATGCGCAAAAGCCTGAATTCCGGCAGATGTTTGCGGGAAAAGGTGCAGATAAACTCACCGTCACCAAAGACCTCGCCAACAAGGATAACATTCAGGTCATGACCGGCGCGACGATTTCTTCCCGCGCCGTGACCAAGGGCGTGCGGGAAGCTGTGGAAGCGGTCGCCGCCTACAAGGCTGAGGGAGGTGCGAAGTAATGAAGGAACATTGGCAAATCTTCAGCAAGGGGCTTATTGCCGAAAATCCGATTTTCATTCTGGCGCTGTCCCTGTGTCCGGCACTGGCCGTTACCACAACGGTTATCAACGGCCTGACCATGGGGCTTACCGTGACCTTTGTTATCACGACCAACAATGTCGTGGTGACGATCGTGCGCAAATGGGTTAATCCCAAGGTGCGTGTGCCCGTGTATATCACTTCGATTGCCA
>CADAAS010000174.1 GCA_902785885.1 Pseudoselenomonas ruminantium | reverse complement strand
CCATATTTTCCGCCCGCATCAGTTCAATCGGATGCCCTTCCGGCAAAGAATCCGACTGGTCAAAATGACCGGTCACGGAACAGCCTCCCGTATTGTCCGCTGCCTCCCCATTGACCACTGAAAAGCCCCGTTCCCTAAAAGCAGTAATAATTCTCTCCAAATCCACGCCCTGCATAGCCGCCGCCCGCGGAATGGTCATAATATTGCCCATAACCTGCAACGCCTCAGGGCTTATCAGCTTCCCCAGCCCCAACCCGGTCAAAATCTCCGCCACCAACGGTTCCGCTTTCACCAGCTCCGCCACCATCAGGCTAAAATCTATCGTCTTCATCAGAAATTCTCCTTATGCCAAACTAAACCGTATTATCCATCGTCTCCATTATAAATGAACTGCGCAATACTTTCTGTTTCAATCGTTACAAAACTATCCGGATAATCTCCTATCCCCCGCCCCATACTGTGATATAATAAAGGGGATGAATTTTTTGAAAGGAGCCTGCAATGAGTCCACAAGATAATGTCCAACGATTAATTCACCAGCTAAAAACAGAACAAGCTGCCAAATATAAAAACGGCATTTATCATTATACGCAGACCAGCCTTGCCTACAACAGCAACCGTATCGAAGGCAGCAAACTCAGCCATGAGCATACCATAAACCTATTCAACACCCATACGATTCTCAGCAGCGGCGACGAAGTCATCGACAGCAATGACATCATCGAAACCATGAACCACTTTCGGGCCTTTGACTATATCCTGAAAAACTATGACCAGCCTACAGATGAAGATTTTATCAAGCAACTGCACAAAATCCTCAAAGCCAATACCACCGATGCTGACCTTGACTGGTTCAATGTGGGCGAATACAAAGGTTTGCCTAATACCATTGGCGATAAAGAAACCTGCTCTCCCGATAATGTAGCAGAAGAAATCCAAAAACTACTAACTCATTATCAAAACATGGGCGGCCATGATTTCCACGACCTGCTCAAATTTCATGTAGACTTTGAAGCCATTCATCCCTTCCAAGATGGAAATGGACGAGTGGGTCGCCTGTTGCTCTTCAAAGACTGCCTGGCCTTCGGCATCATCCCCTTCATCATCGACAATGAGCACAAGCAATTTTACTACCGCGGCCTGCGGGAATTCTACCGTGAGCCAGGCTATCTGACCGACACCTGCCTATCCGCGCAGGATAAATACACAGCTTACTGTAAGCACTTTGTAAAAGATTTTACAGAATAAAGCTTTTACAACAGTTATTGATATTTAGCCGCTTAGCGCACGACAATAAGCGTCAGGCGAGGAACGTAAAGAAAATATTTTTATCCCACCAAAAAGCGGCTGGAAAAGTCAAACTGTCTGAGCACACAGCGAGTTTTTGACTTTTCCAGCCGTTAATTATTAGGATAAAAATATTTTCAGTTCCGCGCCGCAGCGGATGACAGTCAGTCCCCGCCTGCCGTGCCTTTTGCCGCGAACTTAATCGTGGTAATTAATCTCCCCGCCGATAATCGTAGTTTTAATGTTTACCTCTTCATCAAAGATTGCAATATCCGCCCGCTTACCACTTTCCAACGAGCCCAGCTCCTCATACAGCGATAGTTCCATAGCCGGTGTCTTCGTCACCATCTCAATAATCTGCGGCAGCTCCGCTCCCGTATTTTCCCAGAAAATCTTAACGCAGCGGTTCATCGTCGCCACACTGCCAGCAATGGTGCCGTCTTTAAGCGTAGCCAGTTCCCCTTTAACAAAGACTTCCTGCCCGCCCAATTCGGAGGGGCCATCGCCCAAGCCGCAGGCGCGCAGGCTGTCGGTAATCAGCACGATGTTCTTCCCGCCCTTGGCATGGTATAAGAGCCGCTGTGCCGCGGGATGGCTATGCACATTATCGGCAATGATTTCGCAGTTGGCTTCAGTATCAAAAGCCGCTCCCACAACGCCGGGGCTGCGATGGCTAAAGCCCGTCATAGCATTATAGACATGGGTGAAATGATGAATTCCATGCTCTTTTACCGCTTGCAGCGTTTCCTCGTAATCCGCCGCCGTATGGCCGATAGACACCGTAATCCCGGCCGCATGGCATTCATCGACAAAGGTATAATCCGTAAGCTCTTCCGGCGCCAAGGTGATGATTTTCACCACATCTGCCCAGGGCTTTACCAGCTTATAATCGGCCTTGCGGATATTTTCTTCCGCCTGTGCCCCTTTCTTTTGCGGACTGATGAACGGGCCTTCCATATGTGCACCCAGAATCCGGGCACCAACCGGCGGACACTGCATCGTTTCTTTTACCGCCAGCAAGGCTTCTTCCACCTCATGCCACTTACAGGTCATGGTTGTGGGCAGAAAACCCGTTACGCCGGTCTGCGCCTGCAGTTTTGCCATACGCTCCAACGCATCCATATCCGCATCCATGGTATCCGAGCCCGCACAGCCATGAATATGGACATTCAAAAAGCCCGGTGCCACATAATTGCCCTGCGCATCCAAAACTTCGGCATCCGCAGGAATATCGTTTTCCTCTGCAAAGCCCTTTATCCGTTCATCATCGCAGAGCAGTACACCTTCTGTACGGAAAACAAAATCACCATTTTTATCGGGTACGATAAATCTGCCGTTCTTAATCGCTAACATTTAGACTGCGCCTCTTTTCTTAGTCTTCCACATAGTGGCTGAAACTGCCGATAACAAGCTGTGGGAATTCTGCATGGAGGGTTTCGATAAACTTCCGCGTGCCCACAGCCTTGCCCTGCGGTTCCGGCATGATGTCGAGGAACGCATCAGGGTCGATATTGAGGTTGCGCACCTGAATCATCTGCACCGGCAGTTCACGGAAAAATTCCTGCCAAGCCGCCAGTTCTTCCTCGCGGTCATTGAAACCAGGGAAATACAGCAGGTTCAAGGACACATAAACGCCCTTGTCGAGTGCATAGCGGATGGATTCCTTGACGTTTTCCAGATGGTAGCTGGCGCGGTAATAGGCATCATAGCCTTCCTCGCGGGCGCTGATAATCGACACGCGCAAAGAGTCCAGACCAGCGTCCACAATCTTCTTGACGCCTTCCGTCCAGCCCACATTGGAATTCATGTTAATCTGACCCTTATCGGTCTGCTGGCGAATCAGCTTAATGCCCGCGGCGATATTATCCGCCGCCAGACTCGGCTCGCCTTCACAGCCCTGACCGAAGCTAATGATGCCATCGGGCGCCACCTGCAGATGGTACACGCCGACTTCGGCAATTTCCTCTGGCGTCGGACGGAAGTTAATGCGCTGCTGCGGCGACGGACAGCACTCTGCGGGCTGCAAGGAGATACAGCCAAAGCAGTTGGCATTGCAGACAGGCGAAGTTGGAATCCCGCACTCCCAGCGGCGGTAGAAAAGGTTCTGCGCCGTGCAGCAGTGCCATTTAAGTGAGCAGCCTGCAACCTGCTCCACAATGCGGTTGCCCGGCAAATCCTTCTTCGTGCGCTTGACGAGGTTTTTGAGGTCATTCGTATTGTAATGCATGGGGTCCCATTTCTCGTTTTCGTCCGTATAAACAGCGGCACAGTAAAGCTCGTCCTTGTAGACCACCACCGCTGTATAACCATAAAGCGGCAGGCGCTCTGCTTCTTCGGCGCGCTCATATGCCGGCATATAGAGGCGGGTATAACCGGCAGGCAGAATCGCGGCCACAGCCAGCCCGCTGATGGGCATAACCTCGCCGTCACTGGCCATGCCCACCGCCAGATGGTCGGGAAGCAGCATTAAATCCGCACTTTCCGGCAGGGGAATCAAATCCTCCGGTTTGAGCAGGATATTTTCCCGCCCTGTACGGCCCATGCCCTGCATGCCCGGAGCATCTAAGATATTGCCATCCTCATCGGCATAAACAGCTGTAATCAACTCATTCTGCGGCATTTTCTGTGCCTCCTTCCTGCGTTTCTGCTGCTTCAACAGCCTTCTTTTTCTTCTGCTTCTTGGGATTATACTTATTCATCGCCATATCCACATCATCTTTTACAATGCACTCAACAGCCGGCAGCAAATAGTCAATGGCTTCCCTGATTTTCGGCTTATCCTCATCCGTAAACGGGGCCAACACATGGTTGACCACCGTCCATCCCGGCAGGGGACGGCCAATGCCAATCCGCACGCGGGCAAAGTGTTCATCCCCCAAATGCGCCAGTACGGATTTAATGCCGTTATGGCCGCCCGCACTGCCCTTTTTACGAATGCGTACCGTGCCCGCCGGAATATCCATGTCGTCATGGACAACGATTAAGTCCTCCGGCTCCAGCTTGTAAAAATTCATCAGCGGCCCGATTGCCCGCCCGCTTTCGTTCATATAGGTCAGGGGTTTTACGAGCAGAATCTTTTCCGTGCCCAAAAAGCCCTGTGCGACTTTGGCATCGAATTTGTCCTGCCAATTGTCAATGCCCAATTTATCTGCCAGCGCATCCACCAACATAAAGCCGACATTATGTTTGGTCGCGGCATATTCGCTGCCGGGATTGCCCAGGCCTGCAATTATTTTCATATCCATGTCCTTTCTGATGAATAAGCCGTTACTGAAAACTTACAAAAAGCTATAAATTTCATAAGAAAAGCTAACTTTTACGTTTCATTCCTCGTTCTTTCCTCGAAAGAGGTATTTCGCATCCGCTTTTGCCGTCCCGAAGAACAGGCTAATCACGTTTGATGTAACGCTCCAGAGGCTTAAATTCCCGACTAACGAATCGGTACATATCTGCATTGACTTGTTGGTGTCAGCTTGCAGATTTAGATAGCTCCGCTTCCCCATAGCGTTTGAGATTCAAAGATGCTTGGAAGTCACGGCCTATCACATTGCCACAGACGGGACAGACATATGTCCTGTCTGACAGCTTCAGGTCTTTATTTACATATCCGCATTCAATACAAGTCTTAGAACTAGGGTACCAGCGGTCAGCAATAACCACGGGAATTCTTGCCCAATGTGCCTTGTATTCAATCTGCCTGCGGAATTCATAAAAATTCTGTTCCTGAACTTTTTCAG
>CADAAS010000173.1 GCA_902785885.1 Pseudoselenomonas ruminantium | reverse complement strand
AGTGGTTCCACCTGTTCCCATACCGAACACAGTAGTTAAGCACTCATACGCCGAAAGTACTTGTCTGGAGACGGACTGGGAGGATAGGGCGTTGCTGGTTTGAATCTGGTGACGATAGCCGAGTGGTTCCACCTGTTCCCATACCGAACACAGTAGTTAAGCACTCGTACGCCGAAAGTACTTGTCTGGAGACGGACTGGGAGGATAGGGCGTTGCCAGTTGAACGTGAAAGCTTCCGCGTGACGGAAGCTTTTTTTTATGTTATACTAGCGTTGGTGTTATTTCTTATTTTTTTATCAGGAGGGGGATTATCTATGATTGAAGAATTTAAGAAGTTTATCATGCGGGGAAATGTTTTGGACATGGCTGTAGGTATCATCATCGGTGCTGCCTTTGGCAAGATTGTTACCTCCTTTGTCAATGACATTTTAATGCCGCCGATTGGTCTCATTTTGGGGCAAGTGGATTTCTCCAATTTGTTCATCAATCTGTCTGCTACGCCTGCTGCCACGTTGGCTGAAGCCAAGGCTGCCGGGCTGCCGATTATCGCTTACGGTTCGTTCCTCAATGCCGTTATCGACTTTTTGATTGTGGCATTTGCCATCTTTATGTTGATCAAGCAGGTAAATCGCATCATGCCGAAGAAGGAAGAACCGAAAGAGCCGCGTCTTTGTCCCTATTGCAAGACGGAAATTCCGGATGAAGCGACGAAATGCCCGCATTGCACCTCGGCACTTTAATATTTTTAGCGTGGATATGAGCCTTACGATAAATACTGTCGTAAGACTCTTTTTATTTTCCACAAAGTTATCCACAGAAAAATGTAGATGAGGGCCGATTTTAAGGGTTGTTTTTCAGGATGTTTTCACAAAAGAGTATACTTATCCACAATATCCACAGAAAAGACTGTGCACAATGTGGATAATGTCTGTGATTTTTAATCCATTTCTAATTAAATCCAGTTATAATAGCTCTCTATCGAAGTAGAAGGAGGTTTTTAAGATATATGGCAATGTCTAAAGGAAAGCAGCTTTGGCTGACTGTGTTTCTCGGGCTGATGACTGCGATGGCACCATTGGCAACGGATATGTATCTTCCTGCCTTGCCCACTGTACAGGTGGATTTTGGCATTACGGCGTCTTTGGCGCAGATGACGTTGACGATGACCATGATTGGCATGGCGTTGGGGCAGATTTTTGCCGGCCCGATAAGTGACCGCTATGGGCGAAAATGGCCATTGACCGCAGGAATGGTCGTCTTTACTTTATCGACTGTGGGCTGCGTCTGGGCGCAGGATATTTTTGTGTTTCTGTTTTTCCGGTTTATTTCGGGCTTTGCAGGCGCCAGCGGCATTGTGATTGCCAAGGCGATTGCCCGTGATGTGTGCCAGGGGCCGGAGCTGACCAAGTTTTTTGCGATGCTCATGATGGTCAATGGGCTGGCGCCGATTATTGCGCCCGTTATTGGCGGACAAATACTCTTGTACACGAGTTGGCGGGGCGTATTCGTGGTGCTGGTGGCAATAGGGCTTTTCCAGCTTATCGCCACGCTTATCTACAAGGAAACCTTGCCGAAAGACCAGCGCTTGGCAGGGCTGCGGGAGTCCTTTGCCAAGTTCCCCATGCTGCTCAAAAATCGGTATTTCCTGGGGCATTGTCTGGTGCAGTGCTTTGTATTTGGGGCGTTCTTTTCGTATCTGGCGGGTTCGTCCTTTGTCTTTCAAAATATCTTTCAGGTTTCGCCGCAGATGTTCAGTCTGATTTTTGGCGGCATTGGCGCAGGTCTGCTGCTGTCGGGCGCGTTGCCGGCACGGCTGGCCGGACGTGTGGCGGATGTGAAGATGCTGCATATTTCGCTGTTGGTGCCGTTAATTGGTTCCGTGCTTTTGTTGCTGGCGTTCTCGGCCGGAATGGGCATGGCGGTTATTCTGCCGGTGCTGTTTTTGACCATTGTGCCGCTGTCGGTGATGGGGGCCGCCAGCTTTTCCCTGGCGCTCTCCCGTCAGGGGAAGAACGCTGGCAGTGCCAGTGCTTTGATTGGCTTTTTCTCCATGATATTGGGCGGCTGTATGATGCCTTTGGTGGGGATTGCCGGGGAAAATACCGCGATTCCCATGTGTGTGATTATGTTAAGCGGCTATGGCTTGGGGTATGTGGTCTTTCGCATAATGATAGCGCCGGAACACTGAGATGTATGATAAAAAAGCCCGTCTGTATCATTGATAGCAGACGGGCTTTATGTTATACTGACAACAGTGCTACCATGCGGTAGGCGGTCAATCTGAGCCCCTGGAAGGGGGCAATGCTTATGACAAAGTACGATTTTTATACGTTAATTGTTTTGACGCTCTTGATAATAGTTGCAATAAAAGCATGAGAAAAGCCGCCTGAAAAGTTCCCCAACTGAAAAGGCGGCTAATCTATTCATTTAGCTGGGGCTGACCGTCTATTGGTAGCACCACTTTTATGTATATTATACCGTGGGAGAAATAACTCGTCAAGAAAGGAAACTATTGATGAAATATAAGATGATTGCTTTGGATTTGGATGGTACGCTCAACAATGATGAAAAAGTCATTACGCCGCGTACCCGTGATGCCTTGATGGCCGTGCAGGAACAGGGGGTTATTGTGGCACTCGTATCCGGTCGTCAAGCACCGGGACTGCAGCGGGAGGCTGATGCCCTGCATCTGGAAGATTATCATGGCCTGCGGATTTCCTATAACGGCGGCCGGATTCAGGATGCAACCACGGGGAAAATTCTCTTTGACAGCGCCATTGATAATGCAACGGCGGTGGAATTCCTGCGTCATTTGGAGCAGTGGCCGGAGCTTTCGCCGATTGTGGATGATGGCGAGTTTATCTACACCACAGATGCCAGCCGGCACAAGGTTATGGATGAGAGCCGCAACAACAATCTCCAAGTCAAAATCGTGGACAATATCGCTGATGCGGTGGATTTTGCGCCCGTAAAGATTCTGACGGCGGCACCGAATGAAATTCTTGTACCGCATCTTGCCGATATCCGCCGCGGCTTTGAGGACAGACTCTCCTTCGTGCAGTCGGCTCCGTGGTTCTATGAGGGAACGGTCAAGGGGGTTAGCAAGAACAGTGCCTTGGCTCAGGCGTGCAAGCGTCTGGGTATTGCGCCGGCTGAAGTCATGGCCTTTGGCGATGCACAGAATGATATGAGCATGTTGGACTTTGCCGGTTATGGCGTGGCTATGGGCAATGCCTGCGACGAACTTAAGGCCATGGCCGATGAGATTACGGCGACTAACAATGAAGACGGCATTGCCGTGACGTTGGAAAGGCATTTTGCACTATGATGGAAGAACAGCAGCATAAACGCCGTATTCACTACAGCGGCAAATATCCCCGTCACTTTGCGGAGAAGTATAAGGAACTCAATCCGGAAAAGTATGGGGAGGAAGTGGCACATGTTATCGCCAAGGGCAATACCCCTGCGGGCATGCACATTCCCATTATGGTGGAGGAGATTCTGGACGTGCTGGCCATTCAGCCCGGCGAGCAGGGCTTTGATGGTACGTTGGGCTATGGCGGGCACACGCTGGCCATGCTCGAAAAGCTTGCAGGGCAGGGACGTCTTTACAGCGGGGATATTGACCCAATTGAGTCGAAGAAGACGGAAGCGCGCATCCGTGAAAAAGGCTTTGACGAAGATATCTGGCAGCTGCGGAATATGAATTTCTGTCAGATTGATGAGCTGGCACAGGAAGTCGGCGGTTTTGATTTCGTGCTGGCGGATTTAGGCGTGTCCTCCATGCAGATTGACAACCCAGAGCGGGGCTTTACCTTCAAGAGTGATGGGCCGCTCGATTTACGGTTGAATCCCGAAGCGGGGATTACGGCGGCAGAAAGGCTGGCGGATATTTCCAAGGAGGAACTTACGGGCATGTTGCAGGAAAACGCGGATGAACCTTATGCGGCCGAGATTGCCCGACAGATTACCCGCCGCCGCTGGCCGATTAAGACCACAAGAGAACTCTATGATGAGGTGGCCAAGGCTTTGGCGAAGGTGGAACTGCCCCCCGAGATGAAGGAGCGGGCAGGCTACAGCACGAAAAAGCAGGCATTGGCGCGGGAAGAACTCATCAAAAAAAGCAGCGCCCGGGTATTCCAGGCACTGCGCATTGATATCAATCACGAGTATGAAGTTCTCTATGAATTTATGGAAAAACTGCCGCAGGCGTTAAAGTCTGGCGGCAGGGCGGCTATTCTGACCTTCCATTCCGGCGAGGACAGGATTGTGAAGAAGGCTTTTAAGAATTTCTTCCAACAGGGCATCTACCGCGAGATTTCGCAGGAGGTTATCCGTCCGTCCAAGGAAGAATGTTACCGCAATAGCCGGGCGCATTCCACGAAACTCAGGTGGGCAATAAAGGCTTAATTTCTCCGGACCTTGGCGAAATGCAGTTCAGGGATATGTTCAATTAAATTCATATTATGGGCTAGAGCATAGAATGTCTCCAGCCCTTTTTTGTATTCTTCAGTTAAATCCCATTTGATGGTGTTGTAGAGGTAGCTGTCGAGCTGTTCATAGGTGAAGGGCTTGTCGCCTAGTACCGAGCCGATGATTTTATCCTTTTGTTCCGGATACTTGCGGAAGGCCTTGGTTACACGGTCGTAGATAAGTTGCAGCATTTCCGGATGGTTTTCGGCAAAGTCGCGGTTTACGACCCAAAGGGCATAGACCATCTTTTGGCCGGTGAGTTCCTGCCATTCCTGCCCCAAGTCGTAATAATAGAGCTCTTCTTCGCGGTGATGATAGCACCAGAGGGCATCATCGCCGATTAAAAGGGAGGCTGTGGCATCGTCGGGTATGGGCTTATCCGGGCCGACATGGCGCACATAGTAGTTGGGAATGGCACCGTAACTGCGCAGGATGATTTTTAAGAGGCAATGCGAGGTCGCACTCTTGGCTGTGAGGATGATTTTATCATCCTTAAGGCTTTCGATGGGCTTTTTGGAAATCAGCAAAATGCTCTGCACAGGACCATCGGTGCTGATGCAGACATCGGGAAGAATCACTAATTTTTCGCTGTGGCGGGCAAAGATGATGGACGAGGTATTGCTCATGTCTAAGCGCCCGTTGATGATGTCGTTATTCAGCACGGCAGGTACGCCGCGCGTTATGGAAAGCCCCTGGGCGGCGCCGTGATTATAGCTGTAGGAAAGGGGCAGGACGTTCAAAAAATCAATATGCCCAACGCGGGGACAGGTCATAGTTTTTCCTCCTAAATGCAAAGACTTCCTTTTCATTATAACGCCGTTTGCGGTTGACTTCTAGCATTTTTGGGGGTAAAATTAATTGATAGTATCAACTTAGTGCTTTAAGGGGGATTTATAAATGGATGAATACGTAAACTGGGGGCGTTGGTTCTCCATCCTGCACCGCCGTTCACAGCTCTTTGTCGTAGAGGCTTGCCAGCAGTTTGGGCTGACTTTTTCCGAATACAGTATGCTGATTCGCCTTTACGATAAGGAAGGCGCCAAGCAGGATGATTTGGCAGCCATGCTCTATCTGGATAAGGCGGTGGTGACGCGTACCATCAATCTGTTGGTCAAGAAGGGCTTTATCTATCGGGAGGCGGATACGGTAGACCGGCGCATCCGTCATATCTACCTCACGGAGTACGGCCGTCAGCAGCATGATTATCTGCGCAATGTCATTCAGGGCTGGATTGATTATCTGGTCGAAGATATGGATAAAGATGAGGTCAAAGAGTTGTTTAATGGCTTCCATAAGCTGGTGGACAGAGCTTGTGATGCAGACCTGGTCGAGCTGGCCAAAAAATTACCGACAGGGGGCGCTGTGCGTGAAAAACTTTAAGTTTTTGGCAGTGCTGATGCTTTCCGGTGTGGTTTTACTGAGTGGCTGCGGTCATAAGGAGGCGGTGACGGATAAACCGGTGCTGGTGAAAACGCAGCAG
>CADAAS010000172.1 GCA_902785885.1 Pseudoselenomonas ruminantium | reverse complement strand
GTTGAAGAAGGTTACCAGCGCGGCTGCTGTTATGACTAATATCCCCAGCCGCAGGTAATGGGCACGGTCGAGAAAAGGACTCATGGTGATAGCCATGCCATTGACGATAAAGGCCATCACGGCACAGAGCACCAAGGATGTCCACTTCATCTCGATATCAAAAAAGCGACATAGCCTGTAGATGAGGAAGATGCTGATGCTCATGATGGAGCCCGTTATCAGGATGAATGTCATGTTTCTCACCTCTTCCTGAAAGTGAGCATTAAGCAAATATACTCACCATCTTATAAACTTTTCGACAATAATAAGAATTTTCCTGCATGGTTTACGTTTGCAAGCGTAAAAATCGTAAACCTACCACCACAGTATACCATATAATCGCCTTTTTTTGCAGAGAAATTTTGTATTTATATCAGGAAAGTTTTTGTATATCAATAGAAAACAGGTTAAAAATTGTTTTCGTGATGGGGGAATTTTTATTTTTATGGCGAACATTTACATTAAGCGACATGGATGAGGCATACTGTTTATGTATACATTACGTAAATTTACAAAAACAGTAGATTTTTATACAACATTCTGCTATGATGTAAAAGTATATAAGGAATAAGCATATTTGCTATGTAAATTAAGTTATATTTAGCTGTGTTATTGGAGGCGGAGCTTATGAAAGCGGAGATTGGCGTCAAGCTGGCGCGGTGCAAGGGGTGCGGCATCTGCGCAGCCTTTTGTCCTAAGTCGGTGCTGGCCATAGATGAGCTGGGCAAGGTGCAGGTGGCAAATCCGGAAGCCTGCATTGGCTGTGGGCAATGTGAACTGCGTTGCCCGGATTATGCAATATTTGTGGATAAAGTTGCAGCAAAGGGGGGCGTGGCATGAGCAAGGCAAGATTGATGCAGGGCAATGAAGCTTGCGCAGAAGCGGCGATTGCCGCAGGGGTGAACTTCTTCGCCGGCTATCCGATTACGCCCTCAACGGAAATTGCGGAAACCATGGCGAAACTTTTGCCGCAGGTTGGTGGCAAGTTTATTCAGATGGAAGATGAAATTGCCTCTATGGGAGCCATCTTAGGGGCGTCGCTGGCAGGCTGCAAGGTAATGGATGCGACGTCGGGACCGGGCTTTTCGCTGAAGCAGGAATTGATTGGCTATGCGGCATGCGCGGAGATTCCCTGTGTGCTGGTGGATGTACAGCGTGTCGGCCCGTCAACCGGACAGCCGACAGCGCCTTCGCAGGGCGATGTCATGCAGGTACGCTGGGGCACGCATGGAGACCATCCGGTGATTGCCTTGTCGCCCTGGAGCGTGCGCGAGACGTTTGATGCTACGGTGATGGCAGTCAATTATGCAGAGCGTTTCCGCACGCCGGTCATGCTCCTGATGGATGAAATGGTCGGTCATTTGCGGGAAAAGGTGGAGCTTCCGGAGAAGGTGGAAATTTACCCGCGCCGCAAGCCGACGAAAACGCGGGCAGAAGGCTATCAGCCGTTTGCACCGGAGGCGGACTTGGTGCCCAATGTGGCGGACTTTGGCGAAGGCTACCATATTCATGTGACGGGGCTTATCCATGATGAAACAGGCTTCCCGGTGGGCAGTCCCAAGGTGACGGAGGAATCCATCCGTCGTTTGCATGAAAAAATCGAGCGTGCCGGTGAGGAAATCATCCATACGGAAAGCTATTTTATGGATGATGCCGAGTATGCAGTGGTGTCCTTTGGCGGTACGGCAAGGACGGCTTATGAAGCGGTGCGGGAAGCGCGCACAGCGGGTATCAAGGTTGGCCTGGTACGGTTGATGACCATTTGGCCGTTTGCGGATAAGGTTATTGGCGAGTTGGCTGCCAAGGTAAAGGGCATTGTAGTGGCAGAACTCAATTACGGCCAGCTTGTCCATGAAGTACGGCGGGCGGCAAATGGTGCCTGCCCGGTAAGCCTTTGCGGCAAGTATAATATGCGGGCTTTTGAACCCGGTGAGATTATGGACAGTATCCAGGAGATGGTAAAGGAGGTTGAAGGATGATGGCTGAAAGAGAATATGAACAGTATTTCCGTCAGAACCGCCTCCCGCATCTGTGGTGCCCTGGCTGTGGCAATGGCATTGCCATGAAGGCGATTGTACAGGCGATTGCCAAACGTCCGGAACTGAATCAGGATAATACGGTGATTGTGTCCGGTATCGGCTGTTCTTCGCGTGCTTCAGGGTATATGGATTTTGATACGCTGCATACGGCACATGGCCGTGCGATTCCCTTTGCTACGGGGATTAAGTTGGCCCGTCCGGAGCTCAATGTGGTGGTGATAACCGGTGATGGGGACTGCACGGCTATTGGCGGCAATCACTTCATCCACGGCTGCCGCCGCAATGTGGATTTGACGGTGGTGCTTTTTAACAATAATATCTATGGTATGACCGGCGGGCAAGCCTCGCCGATGACGCCGCTGGGGAGAAAGGCGACTACCGCGCCGTATGGCTCGGTGGACAGGCCGTTTGATGCCTGTGCCTTGGCTGAGGCAGCAGGTGCTACGTATGTGGCGCGCTCTACGGCCTTCCATGTGCAGCATTTGACGGATATGATTGCTAATGCTTTTGACAATCATGGGTTCTCTTTTGTAGAGGCACTGGTACAGTGCCCCACGGCTTATGGACGCAAGAACAAGCTGGGCAGCCCTGCGGACATGATGAAGTGGATGCGGGACAATGCGGTGATGAAGGCGGCATGGGATAAACTTGACCCGGCTGAGGCTGCACCGGAAAAATTCCCGATTGGGCTGCTGTATGAAGCAGCGGCCATGGATTATGATACCGCTTATGACCAGGTGATTGAACGGGCAGGAGGTGCACACTAATGAAAAAACAGTTAAGGCTCTCCGGCTCCGGTGGCCAGGGCGTGATTACGGCAGCAATCCTGCTGGCGGAAGCAGCCGTGGCAGAGGGCAAAGAGGCGGCGCAAAGCCAGTCCTATGGCCCGGAAGCCCGCGGCGGTGCTTCAAAGGCGGAGGTCATCATCAGTGATGAAGCAATTTATCATCCCCATGTGGAAACGCCGGATTTGGTGCTCGCAATGACGCAGAAGGCGGCGGATAAGTATTATAGCGACCTGCATAAGGACGGATTACTTATTCTGGATGACAGCCTTGTGCCGGAAACGCCAGACTTCCCGCGTGTAGTCCGCTTGCCGATTACAAAGCTGGCTGTTGAAGAATTGGGTAAATCCCTCTTTGCCAATATCGTAGCATTGGGGGCACTGGTGCGGATTACTGGCTTGGTGCAGCTGGATACCGTTAAAGAGTTCGTGAAAAAGCGCGTGCCACCGCATACTGTAGAGGCTAATATGAAGGCTTTGCAGCTCGGTTGGGATGCGGCGGCAAACGTGTAAAAAGACGCCCGGTGGCTGACATTACTTTTCCTCTGCTTAGGCAAGCTTGTCAAACGCGACGGAAAAGCAATGTCAGCCACCGGGCAGAGATTCCCAATCATGCCGTACTGAACGGTGGCGTTCAGCACTTGCGGGTTGGTGTAGGCAGAGGCGGTCTTGAGGGAGTTGCCGAACATGCTCTGCAGGGAGGGGAACAGCTTGTCGCTTTGGTTGTTTGCCTGGGCGAGGTGTTGTTCTGCCTTGCCTGCAAGGCCGTTAGCGCCCAGCGCATTTTTCGCGCGGTCGCCGTTTTCGGTGAGCGCGGTTGCCAGCTTGTCTTCATCCACAGACATTTTGCCCGTCTTGCTGTCCACCGTGATGCCGAGTTGATTATAAGTGTCAGCCCGGTAGGTGGTGTCGGCAAACGACTTATGGAGTGATTCCATTCGTTTCCCCACGCTGCTGTAATCGCTGGTGAGGCCTAGGGCATCATTGTAGTCGGAGACGAGCTGCTTGACGTTTTTGATGGCGTCCTTCAGGCCGTCGCTGTACGTCTTGCTGCCGTCTTCGGCTTCCGTGATGTCGTCCGCACTGAATTCGTAGCTCATGTTCTTGACGGTCTGGGCAGATTTTTGTAAATCGCCCATATAGGCCTTGAACTGGGTTTCAAAGGCAGACTTCGCTTCGTTGTAGGAGTTTACAAGCCCTGCCGCACTGGAAGAAACGCCGGAAAGAGCACTTAAATTGGCGATTCCGCTGGAGTACGAATTGGTGTAGCCGGACCAAAGGCTGCTGATGGAGTCTTGGGCGGCAGTCGTTTTCTTGTTGGCATGGGCCGAATCAAAGGAACCGACTAAGTTGCTGAGTTGGCTGACGTTGGCTGCAGCCGTAGAATAGCTTTTGCTTTGCGCAGATGCTTTGCTGGAGCTTTCCTCTGCTTCACTGGCTGCTTTTTGTGCCGCAGTCGTGCCTTGGGTACCGCCCTGGGCCATCTTGTACATCGTGTACGTATCCCTGGTCATTGACGAAATGGTAGACATGATAAATCCTCCTTTCCTAAAATCTGGAAAGTGCAATACTCTCCTTATAGGTTTATCGTCACTTTTGGGGGAAAGCATAAGCATTTTTTGACACTGGGAACAATTTCAACTAATAGGAATAGTCGCAGGTTATTAGGGGGAATAAAAGCAATAAATTTCAAGCAATGAGCCGCTTTTCAGAAAATATTTTTTTCCGTAGATTTTCGCCGAAAATGTTTTACTTATGGAGACAAAGAGTGTAGAATAGTAGCTGATGGGAGTTAGCTCCCAGTTAATTTAGGCCGTAGACAGGACGCCATACAGCGACTCCGGATTTCGGAGGTGTCCGTCTAAAATATAATATGTAGTAAAAGAATAGGTGGGGTTTACAACATGTTAAAAAAGACGAAAATCGTTTGCACGCAGGGTCCGTCCACAGAGAAACCGGGCGTAATTGATGCACTGATTGCCAATGGCATGAACTGCGCACGCTTCAACTTCTCCCATGGTGACCACGAAGAACATCTTGGCCGTATCAATATGGTTCGTGAAGCTGCCAAGAAGGCTGGCAAGGTTATCTCTTTAATCCTCGATACCAAAGGTCCGGAAATGCGTCTGGGCGAGTTCAAAGATGGCAAGGTTATGCTCGAAAAGGGCAACCAGTTCACGCTGACCTATGACGATGTACCGGGTGATGAAACTCATGTTTCCGTAAACCACAAGGGTCTCTACACGGAAGTTAAGCCGGGCGACACCCTGCTCCTCTCCGATGGCCTCGTAGCTCTCAAAGTCGATGAAATCAAGGGCAAAGATATCGTTACGACGATTCAGAACAGCGGCAAGATGAGCACGCGCAAGCGCGTAGCTGCTCCGGGTGTATCCCTGGGCCTGCCTCCTATCTCTGAACAGGATGCCAAGGACATCATCTTCGGCTGCGAACAGGATATGGATTTCGTAGCTGCTTCCTTCATCCAGCGTCCGGATGACGTACTGGCTATCCGCAAGCTCATCGAAGAGCACAATGGTCGTATGGAAATCATTCCGAAGATTGAAAACCTCGAAGGCGTTAAGAACTTCGATGCCATCCTCGAAGTTTCCGATGGTATCATGGTTGCCCGTGGTGACCTGGGCGTAGAAGTTCCGGCAGAAGATGTGCCCCTTATTCAGAAGGAAATCATCCGCAAGTGCAACGCTGCCGGCAAGCCGGTTATCGTTGCTACGCAGATGCTCGACTCCATGGAACGCAACCCGCGTCCGACTCGTGCAGAAGTATCCGACGTTGGTAACGCTATCCTCGATGGTACGGATGCAATCATGCTGTCTGGTGAAACGGCTTCCGGTGACTATCCGGTAGAAGCTGTTTCCACGATGAACCGTATCGCACAGCGCATCGAAAGCTCCCTTGAATACAAAGAACTCTATGTAGAACGTGGTCTGCATCATCTGAAATCCCGTACGCGTGCTATCGCTCATGCTACGGTACAGATGGCTTATGAGCTCGATGTTCCGGCTATCATCACGCCGACTGAATCCGGTTACACGACGAAAGTTGTATCCAAGTATCGTCCGAAGGCTGCTATCGTAGCTTATACGCCGAGCGAAAAGGCTCTGCGTCAGCTGAACCTCCGTTGGGGCGTATATCCGGTGCTCGGTTCCATGTGGAGCGATGCCGATGAAATGCTCAGCAACGCTACGGCTGCTGCTGTTAAGGAAGGCTATGTACAGCGTGGCGATATGACCATCATCACCTCTGGCGTGAAGGCTGGCAAGGGCAACTCCAGCTCTGTACGCGTGTACAACATCTAAGTAAATACCACGATGGGGTTCGGGTTCGTATAACATCGTGACATAAAGGGCCGGCGGCGGCATGTTTCTGCGCAAGTACGCGCTATGCGTGTAAAAAAGCGCAGAAACATGCCGCCGCCGGTCTTCGTGCGTGTTTATTGCGTGTACTAGCGCAGGAATAAGTTGCCACGGACTTTCGGCTGGTATGGAGATTTGCATATGGCAAAATCTGAATAATGGCGTTATAATGAAAAAGTGTTATCTTTACAGATAATTTACATAGTCAAGTGTTATGATAGGAGCCGTGGAGATGCAGGTTAGGATTTTGGCCAGTGGCAGCAAGGGCAATGCCGTTTTTGTGGAAATGGACGGCACGAAGCTGTTGATTGATGCTGGCATCAGTGCCACGAAAATTAAAAAGGGCCTGGCGGGGCTGGGGATAGATGCCGCATCTTTGGATGGCGTGCTGATTACCCATGAGCACCGCGACCATGTGGCGGGACTGGCAACGCTCTCGAAGTGGTATCACCTGCCCATCTTTACCCGTCAGGGCACGATTGAGCACATGAAGGAGCGGGCGGCGATTCCGGCAGAATGTTTCTGCCCTGTGGGGGAACGCTTTTCCGTTAATGGGCTGGCGGTGGAGAGCTTTAATATCTCGCATGATGCCGCCGAGCCTGTGGGCTATCGGCTCAAGGGGTGCAAGAACGTAACCTTGGCAACAGACCTTGGCTTTGTGACCTCCAGCGTGCAGGCGGCACTGGAAGGCGCGGATGTACTGATTTTGGAGTCCAATCATGACCCTGAGGTGTTGAGGCAGGGCAGTTATCCATGGCATTTGAAGCGTCGCATTTTATCCAATCGCGGGCATTTGGCCAACAGTGATGCGGCATGGGCACTTATCCGTATGCAGAAGCGTCCGGAGAAGGTTTTCCTCGCGCACCTGTCGGAGGAAAACAATCGCCCGGAACTGGCAGAGAATACTGTACAGGGAATTTTGGAACGTCAGGGTGTGAATATGGATTTAACCGTGGCCAGCCAAGCTGAAATGGTCGGCTGGTATGTGAATTGAATTTGGAGGGATTTTCATGAATAAGAAGAAAACTTCACTGATGGTTGCTGCGATGCTGGCTTTGTCGGCAGTCTCTTTTTCGGGATGTTCGGCAGGGACGGCATCCGATAATTCGGCCAGCGTCAGCAGCAATACGCAAAGTGCACCGGCAGCACATACGGAAGTAAAGCTGTCTGATGCCCGGAATACACCGGCTGTGCGTGCGGCAAAGTCCGTTGGCCCCGCTGTGGTGGGGATAACCAATAAAGCTGTGGTTCGGGACTGGTTCAATAATCCCGTGGAAACGCAGGGCGTAGGTTCCGGCGTTATCTTCCGGGAAGATGGCTATATCGTCACCAATAATCATGTGGTAAGCGGGGCGAAGGAAATCATTGTTTCCCTGCCAGATGGCCGCAGCCTGAAGGGCAAGCTTATCGGTGCTGATGAGCTTACCGACCTGGCTGTAGTCAAGGTGGAGGCGAAAGACCTGCCTACGGCAAAATTCGGCAACTCGGACCAGATTGTGGTCGGAGAACCGGCTATCGCTATCGGCAATCCCATGGGGCTGGAATTTCAGGGCAGTGTGACCAGCGGTGTGGTCAGTGCTGTCAATCGTACGTTGGATATCAGCGACAAGCTGGTGAAACTGATTCAAACGGATGCGGCCATCAATCCTGGCAATTCCGGTGGTGCGCTCGTGAATGCGGATGGTGAGGTCATTGGCATCAACAGTGCTAAGCTGGCTGCGAGCGGTGTGGAGGGCATGGGCTTTGCCATTCCGACGAATACCGTGCAGAACATCATTGACGAGATTATGAATAAGGGCTATGTGGCCCGCCCGTATTTGGGCGTGTCGGTATTTGACCCGCAGACTGCCGGTCGTTATGGCTATCAGCTGAATATTGACAAGGGTGTCTATGTCTTCCAGTTGAGCCTGAACGGCCCCTGTGGCAAAGCCGGCTTGCAGCGCGGCGATATCATCCTGAAGGTCAACGACGAGGAAGTGAACTCCGTTTCCGATTTGCGGGCTAAGGTTGCCAGCTATAAGGTCGGCGATACGGTGAAGGTCACCTATGACCGCAATGGTGCCAGCCGTACGGCAGATGTCGTCCTCGAAGAAATGCCGCAGGATAACCGCTGATGAAGATAACGATTGTCTGTGCGGTCAAAATCAAGGAGAAATATCTTACCGCAGGCATTGCGGAGTTTATGAAACGGTTGAAACCTTTTGCACAGGTTGAGATTCGTGAGATACATGAAGAAAAAATGCCGGATTCGCCATCTGAGGCGGAGAAAGAACAGGTG
>CADAAS010000171.1 GCA_902785885.1 Pseudoselenomonas ruminantium | reverse complement strand
GGCCACATCAATATCTACCGGAATCCCCATGGCCTTATCCAGCGCCGCCTTGTTTACATTGTAGCTGTAAAGTGCGGTGTTGTAGTTTGTGCGTGCTGCCGTCATCTTCTCCGTGGCATCCATTACGTCAAGGTTAGTGCCCACGCCGGCGGAATAGCGAACATTGGCGATTTTCAAGTCTTCCTCCGCCTGTTTCACTGCCGTTTCCATCGTGCCGATGTTTTTCTCTGCAGCCTGCAGATTCAGGAGTGCCGTACGCACATCGAGCTGAATGGTTTCGTCCTGGGCCTTCAGGTTTTCCTGCGCCTTTACCAAGGCTGCTTCTGCATTATGGACGCTGGCAGCCGTCACGCCGTTGTCGAAGATATTCCAGTTGGCCGCAGCACCAAAGTACCACGCATTGGAATGGTCTGCCGTAAATTCTTTTTTACCATTGATGGATTTGGTTGCCGATGCGGATACCGTCGGATACCAGCCGGCCTTGGCCGTATTGATGCCTGCCTCAGCCTGCTTCACGGCATAATAGGCAGCAGCGCCATCTGCACGGTTGTTCAGCGCATAGGTCGTGCAATCTTCCAAATTCAGATTATAGGCAGGATGCTTTAATTCTTCCCCAATTTCCAACACCGTATCCGTAGGCAGACCGACGACATTATTCAACGTTGCCACAGCAATATCGTAATTGTTCTGCGCATTGGTCAGTGCCTGCTGGGCATTGGCCAGGTTTACCTGCGAGGACAGTACATCCGACTTAGCGACGGTACCTACACGATACTGGGCGTTAACATTATCGAGATGTTCCTGATAAGCACGTACGGTATCTTCCTGCACCTTAATCAGGTTCTTGTAGTTCAGGATATTGTAATAAGCCGACGTCGCCTGATAGCGGACTGCCTGCTTGGTGTTTTCCAACGTAACATCCGCAGAGTTCAAGCCATAACCGGCTGCTTCAATGCCGCTGCGCAGAGAAAAGTTATAGAGCGGAATGGACGCCGTAGCACTGTTGGAAAAGTTTCGGTTATCATAAGCACCACTAACTTTATTCTGATACTGCCGTGCAAAGCCCATATCGTTACCACGATTAGCCGATGAAGACAGGGCCAGCGTAACGCCCGTCTGGCGGCGGTACTTCGACAGATTCCACTTGGCCGCATCCACATCAGCCAAGGCGCTCTTAATGCTGCGGTTATTTTCCAGTGCCATCTGTACGGCATCCTCAAGATTCAACTGTACGGTATTGGCTGCCGAAACAGAACCCGCCGTAAAGCTCATCAAGCCGCCCAACACCAAAGCCGTCAATTTTTTATAAAAATGCTGTTTATTCAAGATAAATACCTCCTTAAATGTTAATGCTATTATAAAAAGCTGCATATACAGCTGAGATTATCCTGCTTAAAAATACTGTTTAATGCCCACATAGGCCGCCCGATGGTCCTGCTTATTGACATTCTGCCACTGCCCCATCAGCCAGGTATTCCGCATGATTTTTAGTTCCGCGCCCAGGCGCAGGGAAAAATCATGGACATTATAGGCATCGGCTGACAATTTAAGATTTTTTCCCGCATAGGCATCCAGCCCCACGCCAGCCTCGCCGCGAATGGCACCAGCCCGGGCAGCAAAATTGCCCTGCCGTTTTCCTACCTGGAAATTCATTTTATTCGTGTCGCCGATATCCTCAACCCCCATATTCAGGAAAGGACCCTGTTCCATGCCTACGGTGAACCCCAAATTGGCATCCCAGTTGCCCTTCTGGCCACTGTACAGTGCCGCTACCTCCGTATGGGTTTCAATGGATTCCAGCTGCTTTTTTACATTTTGGGCTTTTTCCGTAAGTGCCCGGGCATTATGTATCGTAGCCTTCACATCTTCAATAGTCTTTTCATCCCCAGCAATCTTGGCAAAGCCCTCGGAAACAACCCGAATCTTGTCACTAGTTTGCGCAATATTATCCAATGTCAAGCGCAAATTCTCTGCCGTCTGCGGATCCGCTCCCACCGATGCCAGATTGGCCATAATGGCTTCCACGGAATTCATGGTGCGGTTTAAGCTTCCCGTCATCATGTTCAGGTTGCTCAGCATCTGATTGATATTTCCCTGATTGGCGTTGGCCATGTTCTCAAAAGCTGCCATCATGCCACTGATGTGTGCGGTTGTATCCCGAATATTGGCCATCATCTGCACGATAGATACCTGAAATGTCTCATTGCCCACAATGTTGTTCATGCTGGTCAACAAATCCTGCGCCTGCGCCATAACCTTGCTGGCACTCTGAATCATTTCGTCCATGCCCATCTCTTCCAGGCCCGTCATATAATCGCCGTCCTCCAGAAAACCGGCATTGGCCTCCCCCGGAGAAATGTTGATAAACTTATCGCTCATAATCCCGGAAGAACCGATGGTCACCTGCGAGCCTTTGGGGATTTGCACCCCTTCATTGATCTGCATGGCCACAGTAACACCCTTGCCATCATTCTCCACCGATAGAACCTTTCCTACCGGCACGCCGGACAGCCTCACCAACGACTGTGGTTCCACACCGATTACCTGCTTAAAGCCGGCATAGAGCTTATAGCCTTTACCGCTGTCCAATTTGAAACCACTGAGCATGACTATCACAGCCGCCAGCAGTGCCAATCCCGCCAACGTGAAAGCCCCCACTTTTGCTTCTACACTCATGGCCGCTGCGCCTCCCCTTCATCTAGCTGTTTTGGGTACGCAAAGTCTTAAAAAAGGCCTGCACCCGTTCATCCTGTAATTCCTGAAACTTCTTTACCGTGTCTACCGCAATAAGCTCCCCTTCATAGACCATGGCAATCCGGTCTGCAATCCGGCAGGCACTGGCCATATCATGGGTTACCACCACAGATGTGACCCCCAGCTTATGCTGCATATCGACAATGAGTTCATCAATCTTGGTCGTGGTTATAGGGTCAAGGCCGGAGCTCGGCTCATCATAAAAGATGATTTCCGGTTCAATAGCAATGGCCCGGGCCAGCCCCACGCGTTTCTTCATGCCCCCCGAAAGTTCTCCAGGCAGCTTGTTCTCCACACCGGGAAGACCAACCAAGTCCAGTTTTTCCCGGATAATCCGCTGAATTTCAGCCTCTGGCAAATGCTTGTGTTCCCGCAAGCCAAAAGCCACATTCTCACCCACAGTCATCGAATCAAACAGGGCAGAATACTGGAACACCATGCCCATATTCAGACGAACCTTATCTAATTCTTTCTCGGTAAGCTTTGTTGTTTCCTGCCCACCGATGTAAATCTCCCCACTATCCGGACGAATAAGGCCAACCAGCAGTTGCAGCAACGTACTCTTGCCGGAACCGGAACCGCCGATAACAGCCACCGTCTCACCTTTTTTGATATTCAGGTTGATGTCCCGCAGGGCATATTTCCCATCATAGACTTTACATACATTCGCCAGTCGAATCATACACCACCGTACGCGTGGTTGCCTTGCCTACACCTTCCGCACCAGCGGGGCAATGCAGGCCATAATAACAGCCCAGCACCGCAATGACATTGCCAAAGAAAATCGCCTTAATCATGCCACCAGTGAGGTCAAACGCCACTGCAAAGGTATGAATGGAATTGATATAGCTATAGGAACTGATACCGGCATAATAAACAGCCACCAGATAACCGCCTAATACGCCGATAACGTCGCCAAACACCGTTAAAAGCGGCACCACTACCATACAGGCCAGCATCCGTGGCACAATCAGGTAATTGACTGGGCTTACGGCCATGACCCGCAGGGCATCAATCTGTTCCGTAACCTTCATCGTGGAAATCTCTGCCGTAATGGCAGCACCCACACGTCCGGCACAGACCACCCCCACCAGTACCGGCCCCAGTTCGCGGCCAATGGCTATGGAAATAATCCCGCCAACGGTGCTCTGGGCTCCAAAACGAATCAATATATCAGCCGTCTGCAGGGCAAATACAGCCCCGGTAAAGAGCAGCGTCAAACTCACAATCAACAGGGAATCCACACCCAAATGCGACATCTGCGCCAGAATATGCTTGGGACGCGGGTGCCGAAACAATTCCTGAACGGTCTCACGATAAAGAAGCACGATGGTGCCAAACTCAGCCAAACGCGCAATAACCCAAGCGCCCAACCATTCCAAAAACCGCATCCAACCTGCCTCCTTTTCCCTGCATCTCCTGATTACCTGCTATCTTTTGATTGTAGCAGGCATAAGACAATTAGTAAATATAAGTGTACTATTTTTTTGTCTAAATTTCAACCCATTTTACGACAGTTGCCTGTATTACCAAAGCCTTATGCATAGTGGTATATGACAATTTTTCTCCTCTGACAGTAGACACCGCCCTCAAAAGGTGTTACAATGTAAACATCATAAATCGCGCAACGAAGCCGCATGCCATATCCACCAAGGGTATACATGCGGCTTTCTGTATCAGCAGGCGATTTGAGCAATTGTTTTAGGGAGGATTATTTATGTCAGAAAACAAACACAGCAGCCTTGACCGGCTGGGGCTCTGGATTCTCGGAGCCACCATCCTAGGTGCCGTCACCGGCCTGATTCTGGGGAAAGACGCGCAGATGTTCGCACCTTTGGGCAACCTTTTCATGCAGCTGATCAAGATGATTGTTGTACCTTTGGTACTCTTCTCCCTGATTGGCGGCGCTGCGTCTTTAGGCAGGTCCGGCAGTGCAGGAAAAATCGGTCTCTTGACCTTTGGCTACTACGGGATTACCACGGCAGTGGCCGTGGCACTCGGCCTTGCCGCTAGCGAGTTTTTCCAGCCGGGCCGCGGCATTGAAATGGCCGCCCTGTCCGATGCCGCTGTTCAGGTAGAGCATATCGAAGAAAGCACGCAGATTCCCGGATTTTGGGAAACCATTACCGGATTTGTTCCCACCAATCCTTTCCAGGCACTCGTAGATGGCAATATCCTGCAGATTATCACCTTCGCCCTGTTTATGGGCTTTGCTGCTACTTATCTGGAAGAGCACAAGAAAAATTATGTCTTGAACTTCTTTAACTACCTAACGGAATTATTCATCCAGGTCATGACGGGCATCATGTATGTAGCCCCCATCGGCGTGTTCTGCCTGATGGCTGATGCCACCGGCACATTCGGCTACGCTGTGCTCACCAAGATACTCTATCTGATTCTCCTCTACGCTGTGGTACTGGCCATCGTCACCTATGGCATGATTGGCGGCTCCGTGGCCCTGTTCTCCCGCTGCACCACCTACAAGCAGTTCTTTAAGAGCATGTGGAAGGTACAGATTTTTGCCTTCTCCACGGCGTCCTCCATTGCCACCCTGCCGCTGAACATGAACACCGCTACCTCTGAACTGGGCGTATCCAAGGAAACCACCTCCTTTGCCCTGCCGCTGGGCGCCACCATCAATATGAACGGCAATGCCGCCTATTATGCCATGGCCGCCACCTTTATCGCACAAATGTACGGCATGGAACTTGCCCTGCCCCAGTACATTGCCATCATCATCACGAGCACCTTGGGTGCTGTCGGCCAGGCCGGCGTTCCTGGCCCCACCTTGCTCGTCGTTGCCGTACTGGTTTCCGCCGGCATCCCCATCGAAGCCCTGCCCATCCTATTTGGCGTAGACCGCATCTTTGATATGCTGCGCACCGCCGTCAATATCACCGGCGATGCCGCCTGCGCTACCATCGTGGACAGATTTCGGGAACCAGCCGCGTCCGGCAAAAGCGATAACTGAAAAACAGCCACGGAACATTGATACAGTCCCCATTCAGGCATAAAAAACAGCTTCCCGAGAAAACACTTTCTCCGGGAAGCTGTTTTTATATATGCGGCATTTTACGCATTATCTCAGTCAAATGCTGTTCATCATCACTCCTCTTTATCTGTTGCAGTTTCTTCTGCCTCATTCAGCTGCCGGCCTGCAAAATCCCACATCTTCGGGTCAAAAATCACCTGTTCAAGCAATCGCTTGCCCGGCTCGGTAAACATCCGCCGATCAAAGGTGAATACGCCGTGCCGGCCGGTTTCCCGTTCGTTCATCATATCGAGCACACTCAGGTTATCACCATCGAGTTTTGGCAGGTTCATGCCGGCATCAAACAAAACGGTGCCATTGGTTCTGACACGGCCATCCGTATATAACTGATAGCCCCGCGCCTTGCTGTCGGCCATGGACAGATTGTTCCAGTAAGTCAGCTGTTCTCCATCACGGGTTGGCGTACGTCCGAATATAGCTATATCCGTTTGCGCATTGTCCAAATGAATCTTATCCACTGCCAGGACATCATCCAGAAGCAATGTCCCCTCTTCTACATGAACATATCCACGCTTGGACCAAAGATTTGGCATATGCGTGCCATATTTAGACGTAAGACTGCCAATGGCGAAATTACCGCTGATGAGTTTCTGATTGTCCGCGCCCATGGCGGAAACTTCGAAGACTGCGTCGCCGCCCTTCGCCTTCAACGAGCCAATCTGGATGTAATTGCCCGTCAGGACAACATCTGCCCCCGTGCCACCAGCCTCAGCCAAAACCTGATTGACCTTCGAGGCCTCGGTATTGTTCTCCATTTGGAGGAGCACACCCTTGCCCTCGGCCAGGTTCAGGAAAAGATCGCCCTTCGACAACGCCACATGAGTAATGCCTGCCGAAACGATGTTATGCGCATTGATGCTGCCTTGCTCGCTGCTGGTCACACTGGCGTCTGCTCCGGCTGTCACATCATGCATGGTAATGTTACCGTTCGTCACTGCTACATTAACCGCATCCTGCGCCGTGACATTCTTCATCACGATATTGCCAGTGCCTGTCTGTATAGTGACTGATGCCTGCGAGGTTATATCGCCGCCCACGTTTATATCGCCCTCGTTATTTTTCACATTCAATGACCCTGCTACATTTACATCTGTATCAAAGTATACGTCTCCCTTCCCCTCAAGTTCCGTTTGCAAATCCTCTTTGGCCTGAATGCGGTCCGAAATATGCAAATCACCATTGCCCACATGCAGGTTAATCGTTCTGCCGGCTTCCAGCTTGCCATTCTGGTCGATAACGAAGGAACTGTTGGCTGCGCCGGAAACATATTCCTGTCTGCGTGCCGCCAGGGTTATATCTCCCTCTTCCGTGGAAGTCTTGCCATAGACGACAATCCGCCCTTCCGTGGTCTCCAGATTGATATTCTCTCTGGCGGTGACCGTCTTCACATCCGGCCCATTATCGCCGATGAGTATTTCACCATTCCCCGTGCTGATGTCTATGCTGCCGGTCTGCGCTGTCACGGTCTTGGCAATTTCAACATTGCCTTTAACGGCTTTGATGGATACATCACCACTCCTCGCCAGCACATCGCCATCATCGCCGGTTGCGACAGCGCCGATGACGATGCTGCCATCATCGGTGGCAATATCCACGCCCGTACCAGCAGTAACATCCTTGCCGACCAGAACATCTCCCGTACCGGTTTTGAGATTGACTTTTCCCTCCTCTGCATTTACGGTATAGCCCACAGCTATGAAGCCGTTTTCCGTAGAAATATTTACATTCTTGGTCACATTCACATCCGTTGCGAAGATGACACTTCCCTGTTCGGTGATGGCAGCCGTAATGCTCTGTTTCGCGCCGAGTTTATCCGTGATAAAGATATCGCCGTTGCGTCCATAGAGATTAATGCCGGCACCGGAATCAATCTTGCCATCCTCCCTGATGATGAAGTTGCCATGTTCTATCCCCGGTTCATACACATCCTGTCCGGCTTTCATGCTGATGTCACCAACTACCGTAGCGGTCTTGCCCTGAATGGTAATCGTACCGGTATTGGTACCGATGCTGACATTCTTATTGGCGATAAGCGATTCTTCCTGCGTCACATTTTCACGACCAACGATAATATTGCCTCTGCCTGTATCGAGCTTAATGCTTTCGTCTTCGGATTTAATCCCCTTGACTATGGCAATATCGCCCTGACCGATTTCTAAGGTAACATCACCTTTGGCTGTTATCGTTTTTTCATTCAGCACATCCCGCTGACCGATGTCAATATTACCTTTACCGGAAATACTGCCTTTAACGCTGCCGTTTTCCGCTTTGATATTTCCCAACAGTTCAATATCGCCATTGCCATCCACCTGGAAGCTGACATTATTGCCTGCCGTAAACAAGGTGTCGGTATTAGCCGATACATTGCCATGACCTTCTATAGCATTGTCCAGAATTCCTTCCAACGTACCGATATGGATGCCGCCGGAATCAGCATGCCCAACCTGTATATTGATATCATTAGCGGCCTTCATGGTACCAATGTAGAAAACCGAATTCTTAGCCTGCATAAAGATATCATTCCCGGCTTCCAGACCTTTGCCCAGTCCATAAATAGACCCTGCACCTGTGGTGGCCGCTGCCAGGTTATGCTGCACATAAACATCACCCAAAAACGTTATGTCTTTGCCGGCCAGTAATCTCAGATTGCCCTGCGTACCATTGCCGCCGAGGACATTTAGCTTATTGGCAGGCGTACCATTGTCCACCAGCAAGCGCAAAT
>CADAAS010000170.1 GCA_902785885.1 Pseudoselenomonas ruminantium | reverse complement strand
CTTCGCCATATACAGTTTTGTCAATAGCTTCGGGAAAACATCATCAGCGGGGCGGGCTGGGCTATAGTAGCAATATACTAGCGGTAACAGCAATAACAGCAATAGCAATATTAATTCCTCGATACTAACTGAAAAGGGCCGGGACAACTATTTCTGAAGCGTTTGACAAGCCTGTCTAAGCGGAAGAAATAGTTGTCCCGGCCCTTTTATCTCGATGTAAACCATACCCCATGGTGCGTACTATCTTACGATATCGTTTTTATTGAGGTCGAACTCCAAATGGCTGGATGTGTGATTTTTGCCCTTCTGCATCCAAAGCACATGACCATCAAAGACCACGATATGGGTCTGCCAGTTGTAGCGCATATTGTCCGCGTGGATAACCAAGCCGGGACGTTCTACGCCACAGCGTGTGCCAAAGAACCAGGCCGTGTTTTCCGTTATTTCGGCATACAGGGCGTCGCCGGTAAAATGAAGTTCACCTTCGGTGATGAGCGCATGACCGTCAGCCCAAACTTGCAGGGTGTTGGCATTTACTTTGGCGGTGTCAGCGGTGATGGCAAGACCCTGGCATTGAATGGAGACATTGCCAGTCAGGGTATAGAGACCGGTTTCTTCGTTATAACTGCTGTGGTCGGCACTGGCCACAGGCTTATATTTGCTTTTGGCCATATCGGCGTTGATGGTGTTTCCACTGCCCAGGGCGGATGCCGCGCAGAGGGTGAACATACTGACCAACATTCCCAGCATGAGCAGGGATATGCGCATATAGTTCATATTATCCACTCCTTATCCGATTGTTTACTTTTATTTTACCGCAAAATCGTCTGTTTGGCAAAATTTGTCTAAATAGGTTATACTATATTGAGAAAGAATAAAAAAACGGAGGTGGCGCGAGGATGAATGTGCGGGAACGAGTCGAGGAACAGGAATATCAGATTCTTTCGCCCTTGGCGGCTAAGAGCCGGGAGGCAAGAAGGAAACACCCCATGGAGGAGTGTGATTTTCGTACGAAATTCCAGCGGGACAGGGACAGGATTCTCCATTCCAAATCCTTTCGCCGCCTGAAACATAAAACGCAGGTCTATATCGTAGCGGGAGATCATTACCGTACCCGTATGACCCATAGCTTAGAAGTATCGCAGATTTCCCGTACGATTGCCAGGGGACTGCGCCTGAATGAAGATTTGGCTGAGGCCATTGCCTTGGGCCATGATGTGGGCCACACTCCCTTTGGCCATGCCGGCGAATCCGTGATGGCAGAGCTTACTGGGCATTTTACCCACAACGAGCAGAGCCTGCGGGTCGTGGAATTTTTGGAACGAGGCGGGCAGGGGCTGAACCTGACCTTTGAGGTAAAGGATGGCATTGTCAATCATACGGGCAAGAATTTGCCGCAGACTTTAGAGGGGCGCATTGTGCGCACAGCCGACCGGATTGCCTATCTCTGCCATGACTACGATGACAGTTTGCGGGCGGGGCTGATAAAGGAGGGCGATTTGCCCGCCGAAGTCTATGACAAGCTCGGTACGGATACATCTCGCATGATTACCAGTATGGTGTCCGATATGATTATGACCTCGCAGGGCTCTGGTGATATTCTGCAATCGGCAGAAATCAAGCAAGCGATGGACACCTTCCGGGAATTCATGTTCACCCATATCTATCATTCCGACAAATTGTCTCAAGAGCGAGAGCAGGCGGCCTTTGTCCTGCGGGAACTCTATCATTATTTTTTGGATAACTTTGCCCAGCTGCCAAAGGAATTTATCAAAAGGGAGGCACGCTGGGGCAGACAGAAAATCGTGACCGATTATGTGGCAGGCCTTACCGACAGTTATGCAGTGGCACTTTTTGAGGAAATCTTTATCCCTCCCGTGTGGCAGGGACTGAAAAAAATAAAAAAGGATATTGACAAACTGGGTAGAATACTATAATGTAAAAAGAACTGTATGCAAAAAAAGTTATAGTATATGTAAAATTTTTTTAGAAAAAGAAGGATATTGTAAGAGATTAGCGAATTGTATACAAGTATCTTTTTGATTCACAGTTGTTAACAGCGGTTAAGTAAGGGGATTTTTATGCACAGAGAGGATATGGATGAATTTGTGGAGCAGGTTACTGCTCAGTCCGACCTTCTGCAAACTGTGCAAAGCTACGTTCCTTTGAAACGCAAAGGAAATCGGTATTGGGGCTGCTGCCCCTTTCATGGCGAAAAGACCCCTTCTTTTTCTGTTGTGCCCGACAAAGGCTTTTTCTATTGCTTTGGCTGCCATGCCGGGGGAAATGTTTTTAAGTTTTTATCCTTAATCGAAAACATTACCTATTTTGAAGCGATTAAGCTACAGGCAGAGAAGCTGGGGATTCCTATGCCGCAACGGCAGAAGACCCCGCAGGAAATTGCCCGGGACAAGGAAATTGCGGATTTACGCAAGGTCAACGAGATGGCACGGGATTTTTATCATAACTGCCTGACCCTGACACGGTTGGGCGAGCCGGGGAAGGCGTATTTTACGTCCCGGGCCATTTCGGCGGAAACAATTGCCGAATTTAAGCTTGGTTTTGCTCCCCAGGCCTGGGATAAGCTTAGCACCGCCTTTTTGAAGCGTGGTGTGAAGCAGGAATTATTGCTTTCTGACGGGCTGGCAGCCGAGCGGCAAAATGGCGGCGGGATTTATGACCGGTTCCGCAACCGGATTATTATTCCCATCGCCGATGAGCGTGGACGAGTGGTTGGTTTTGGCGGTCGCGTGTTGGATGACAGCACGCCAAAATACCTGAACACCCCGGAAACCGTGCTCTTTAACAAGCGGCGCATCCTCTTTGGCCTGGACCGGGCTAACCGTGCCATCAAGCAGGCTGGTTATGCCATTGTGGTGGAAGGCTATATGGATGCCATCTCCGTCTTTAGTGCGGGGGTAAAAAATGTGGTGGCATCGCTGGGAACGGCCTTTACCGCTGAACATTGCAAGCTGTTATTGCGGTATGCTCCCGCGATATACTTTTGCTATGACAGCGATAATGCCGGGCAAAAGGCGACCATCCGGGCACTGTCCATTGTGCAGGGCACCGGAGCAACCGTGCGGGTTATCGTGGTGCCTGATGGCAAGGACCCGGATGAGTATATCCGCAAGCATGGCGCTGAAGCGTTTCAAGAGCTGGTCAAAAAAGCGCTGCCCTTGGTGGAATACCGCCTGCAGTATGTGTTGAAGAATTTTGATCATGACAGTCTGGAGGGCAAGGTCAAGGCCTTGCATGCCATGCTGCCGGTGCTTACGGGCATTCGTGAGCCGGCTGTTCTCGGTGAGTACATCAAGCGGCTATCTCAGGCACTTCTGCTCGATGAAGGCATTGTGCGGGATGAATTCCGGCGCTTTGGGCATCAGCCTTTGCCGGAAGACAGCGGAGCTGTACAGCGTGAGCCTATCAGGCAGGCTGTCCGGCGCACCGATACCGCATTGCAGCGGGCGGGTCGCATAGTTATCCGCCTGGCGTTTCAGGATGCAGGCATCTTAGCGCATTTTGCGACGATGGTACCGCTGAATGACGTTAGTGACGAACCTCAGCGGGAAATTTTGCTGGCTTTGCAGGAGTTAGCCGCACAAGGGAAGAATTCTAATGATACTGAGATGGCAAGTAGGCTCAGTGAATCCGCTATGGCAGAATTATCCAGGGCCATGGTGGAAGACTTAGGTGTACTAAGCGAAACCGAAGCTTATAGCAATGCAGTGCGCGTGTTGCGCAAGGCGTATTTGAATATGCGTTATGTGGAGCACTCCCAGCGGGCGGCCGAGCTAGCCCGGCAGGGAGACACAGCGTATGTGGCTGAACTCAATCAGGCGCAGAAAATTAAAAGCGAAATGGAAGAGTTGCAGTTTGAGTGAATTTGTATGGAGTATTAAGGTCGTGGAAAGGGGTATGCTGAATGGCTGAGGCGAAGAAGAAGAATGTCGCGCAGGCTGAGGCTGGCAATAAGAACCACAGTTCTGAGATTGTGGAGAATCTGTTGTCCAAAGGAACGAAAAACGGTGGTACATTGACGTATGGAGAGCTGGTCGAAGCTCTTCAGCAGGAAGACCTGACCCCTGACGAAATTGACCGCATGTATGATACCTTTAGTCAGCAGGGAATTGAAATTGTAGATGATTCCTCTACGACAGATGTAGGGGATGACGATATCGATATGGACGACAAGGATGCCGAAGAAGTCGAAATTGACCTCTCAGTGCCCGAAGGCATCAGCATTGATGACCCCGTCCGCATGTACCTGAAGGAAATCGGCCGTGTTCCCTTGCTTACGGCTGATGAAGAAGTCGCACTGGCCAAGCGCATGCAGGAAGGCGATGAAATCGCCCAGAAGCGCCTTGCAGAAGCGAACCTTCGCCTGGTGGTCAGTATTGCCAAGCGTTATGTGGGCCGCGGGATGCTGTTCCTCGATTTGATTCAGGAAGGCAATCTGGGCCTTATCAAGGCCGTTGAAAAATTCGATTACACCAAGGGCTATAAGTTCAGTACCTATGCGACCTGGTGGATTCGCCAGGCCATCACCCGTGCCATTGCGGACCAGGCACGCACTATCCGCATTCCGGTACATATGGTGGAAACCATCAACAAGTTGATTCGCGTATCCCGTCAGCTCTTGCAGCAGCTGGGACGTGAACCATCGCCGGAAGAAATCGCCAAGGAAATGGAAATCAGCGTAGAACGCGTTCGGGAAATCATGAAGATTGCCCAGGAGCCGGTATCCCTCGAAACGCCAATCGGCGAAGAGGAAGATTCCCATTTGGGCGACTTTATCGAAGACCAGGATGCACCGGCACCGGCAGATGCCGCCTCCTTCATGCTGCTCAAGGAACAGTTGGAAGAGGTTCTCGATACGCTGACGCCGCGTGAGGAAAAAGTCCTGCGCCTGCGCTTTGGCCTTGATGATGGCCGGGCACGCACGCTGGAAGAAGTTGGCCAGAACTTTGGCGTTACTCGTGAGCGTATCCGCCAGATTGAGGCCAAGGCACTGCGGAAACTTCGTCACCCCAGCCGCAGCCGCAAGCTCAAGGACTTCCTGGACTAAGACCATGAATACCCAGGGTGTAAC
>CADAAS010000169.1 GCA_902785885.1 Pseudoselenomonas ruminantium | reverse complement strand
GAAAATCGCAGAGCCCTTGCCCGGCGTTCCCTGTTCATTGTAGCTGATATTCAGGCAGTAAATATACTCGGGATTATAATCCACAATGTGTTCGCTGGCTGCTTTGTTGAGCGACGGATTCTGGCGGATATCCACCATTTCATTGTACTTCATTCCCGAACGATCATCACCCGACCAGTAGATGTTTTCGTCCACCTGCTTGTAGGAAATCGCGCAGCCCGGGTCAGGAGCAATGCCGAAAGCAGCCGTAAAGTGGAATGTTCCCACAGGAGTTTTGCCGTCCCCTTCCCGGGTCTTGCCCAAGCCGTTTTTCCCGATATAACCTGGCGTGCTCATAAGCTGCTGCCACTGGCCCTGCGCATCTTTTTCATGCAGGGAAACCCAAGCCGTAGTCTCCCCTACAGCACCAACGACCACCATCTGCTGCGCGGTCTTGGCTGCCGGCAGATTTTTCACCCACTGCGGCGAAGCCTGCATCGTCAGATTGGACTGCGGCAGCTTTTCCACTGGGATATTAAAATAGGTATTGGCAAAAGGTTCGTTTCGGAGCGTAAAATGCCACCATTCCGTGTCCAGCGGCTTAAAGCCATGACGCAGCATCGCTTCCCGCAGGATTCTGCGGTTCTTCAGCTGCTGTTCCGTCAGATTGCCCTTGTAGTCAGGATGGGAAAGTTCACCGAAGTAGTCGAAGGTGCCGCCCATATCCAGTTCCTTGCCCGTGGACATATCGAAAAGGGTCAGGTCAATCGTGCTGCCCCGGCTGTGTCCGGATTTGGCATCAATATAGCCATCAGCAAACAGGCGGTTCTTTTCGACCTGCGGATAAAAATAATCCTTCATGCGCTTGTCGCCTAAATTCTCCGCCCAACGGACGAAATGGTCAACCGCCATTTGCGGACGATAGGCATCATAGACTTTCAGTCGGTAGCCTTTAGCCTTTACCTCATCGGAAACTTCTTTCAGCGCCAAAGCTGCTTCTCTCGTCATCAACGCACACGGCTCGTGATACCCCGTTATGCGTTCCCCCACAAAGTTATAAGTGGAGAAATAACGGATTTCCTGAATGATGTCCGGCACAACATCCGAAAGCACCACAAAATCCGAAGAATCCAGCGGATTCACATTTCGTTCTTCAGCCTTGACTGTTCCGGTAAGATTCACTAGCAGCAAACCCAAGAACATAATCGGCAGGATAAGCCTGCCCCAAAAAGATTTCATCCCCATAAAAACCTCCTTGAATATATCCTATCAAATTCAACCTAATCTCATTTCGACAAAACAATCTATATTCCTGCTTATAATTAAAGAAATCACTCTATCTTTTTATTTGCGCGCATAGCAGGTACTTCTCCCTGCGCCAATTTTTTCGATATAATGTTCCTCCACTAAACGCTTTAGCGCTGCCTCCACCGATGCTTTACCGATACTCGGACAATTTTTGAGCACATCCTGCTTGGTAAACGTGCCCAGCTTATTGTCAGTATAAACCTTGACAATATCATAAGCTGTACTTTTCTGTCCCACTGCTGCAGAAATGGTAATTCTGCGCTCAAAATCGCGATAGCAGGCCAAAATCACGCCTAGCATATACTTGATAAAAGGCAGCGGATTATTTTTTTCTGCCAGCCAATTCTGGTCAGATGCATGCAAAGCATCGTAGTAGTTCTCCTTGGTGTCGGCGATTGCTTTTTCAATACTGATATAGCGGCCCACCATATATCCACTGCGATAGAGCAGTAACAAGGTCAGCAAACGGCTCATGCGGCCATTGCCATCATTAAAAGGATGAATACAGAGAAAATCAACAATAAAATACGGTATTAAAAGCAATGGCGATACCAGTTCTTTTTCCAAACATTCATTGAAACTGCGACAGGCCACCTCCACAGCTGCCGGTGTTTCATAGGGCTCCAATGGCTTGAATAATACCCTTTTAGTGCCATCGGGCAGCGTTGCCGCGATTTCATTAGGTGTCGTCTTAAACATTCCTCCATAGGATAGTTCCGTAAACTTCAACATATCCCTATGCAACTGCAATATATGATTTGCTGTTAATGGTATATACGCATAGCTTTCATGAATGATATTCAGCACATTGCGATAACCCAGAATTTCCTTTTCATCGCGGTTTCGTGGTGTTGTCTTATCCGCAACCAATTGTTTCAAACGTGCCTCTGTGGTCACAATCCCCTCAATGCGATTGGAAGCCTCGGTGCTCTGTATTTTTGCTATTTCCACTAAGCGCTTAAGTTCCATCGGTTTTTGCCGAATATATAATTCCTGCTTCCCTTTGTACTCCTGAATCTCCACTATATAGGAAATAATCTGGCTGTCCCAAGAAATATCTTTTAACTTCGTATAGTCAAATGTACGCATACTTTTCTCCTATCTCATATATTTTTCTCCTAATTATACTATTGTTTTAGGCGAAAAATCAATTAATTAGGAGAAAAACTACGCTTTTGTTATTGCTATATTTCCATTTTGGGTAATGCAAAAAAACAACAGCAGCGTTATAATGATAAGATAAGTTTCAATAAAAAAGAAAGTTGGTGCCCACCATGCAAATAAATGATATTCCCGTACTTATCGCCAAGGAACTTGGCGTGACACCGAAGCAGACCGCTGCCGCCATCGAGCTGTTGGACGGCGGCAATACCGTACCGTTTATTGCCCGCTACCGCAAAGAGGCCACGGGTGCTCTGGAGGATGAGCAGCTGCGCACGCTCGAAGAACGCCTGGCCTATCTGCGCAATCTCGTCAAACGGCAGGAAGAAATCCTCGCCAAAATCGAGGAACAGGGCAAGCTGACCGATGAACTCAAAGCCGCCATCGAAAAGGCACAAAAATTACAGGAGCTTGAGGACCTCTATCTGCCCTATAAGCAGAAAAAGCGCACCCGCGCCCAGATTGCCCGCGAGCGCGGTTTGGAACCTTTGGCTCAGATGATGCTGGAACAGGCAAAAATCAAGGGCACGCCTTTGGAAGAAGCTGAAAGTTTCATCAATGCGGAGAAGGAAGTTGCCACCGCTGAAGATGCTTTGCAGGGCGCTATGGATATCGCCGCTGAAACCATTATGGAAGATGCCAAACTGCGCGCCAATATGCGTACCCGCCTTTGGAACAACGGCCATATCGAAACGGAACTCGTGGAGGACGCTGAAGAAGCCGATACCTTTGCCATGTACAAGGATTACAGCGAGCTTATCCATACTTTGCCCTCCCACCGCATTCTCGCCATCAACCGCGGCGAAACCAAGGGCTGTCTCAAAGTCCATGTCACGATTGACGCCGAGGACTGCCAGAGCCGCATTTTCCGCCGTATCAGCAAGGCACCCTCAAAATGGGATGAAACCTTGAAAGCCGTCATCGAGGACGGTTGGAAACGCCTGCTGTTCCCGGCACTGGAGCGCGAAGTCCGCAGTCAGCTCACCGAAGATGCCGAAGCACAGGCCATCAAGATTTTTGGCGTAAACTTAAAACAGTTGCTCCTGCAGGCGCCCCTTGCCGGACATACTGTACTGGGTCTTGACCCTGGCTACCGCACGGGCTGCAAGATGGCGGTTGTCGATGCCACCGGCCATGTGGTCGACCACGGCGTAATTCAGGTAACGCAAAGCGACGGGGCTAAGGCCGCTGCTGCCAAAACGGTGCTGGGGCTGATTAAAAAACACCATATCACCCTGATTTCCATTGGCAACGGCACGGCTTCCTACGAAACCGAGCAGTTCACGGCCCAGCTGATTGCCGACAACCACTTGACGGATGTGCACTACCTGATTACCAACGAAGCCGGCGCCTCCGTCTACTCCGCTTCGGCACTGGCCAAGGAAGAACTGCCCGAATACGACGTCACCATCCGCGGCGCGGTATCCATTGCCCGCCGCATTCAGGACCCGCTGGCCGAACTGGTCAAAATCGACCCCAAAGCCATCGGCGTAGGGCAGTATCAGCATGACGTCAACCAAAAGGAACTGGGCGCGACCCTCGATGCCACCATCGAAAGCACGGTAAACCATGTGGGCGTTGACCTCAACACGGCCAGCGGCGCACTCCTCAAACATATCGCGGGCATCAACGCCACCATTGCCAAAAACATCGTGGCTTACCGCAATGAAAGCGGCATCTTCACGAGCCGCAAGCAGCTGCTGAAAGTGCCCCGTCTGGGCCCGGCTGCCTTTACCCAGTGTGCCGGCTTCCTGCGCATTGCCGGAGGCAAATCCCCCCTGGACAACACCCCTGTCCATCCCGAATCCTACGATTTGGCTGAAAAACTATTGGCACGTTTGGGCTTTGACTTAAACGACCTCAACGACAAGGATGCGCTCGCCATGCTGGCCGCCAAGGCCAAGCTTGCCGACTGCGCGAAACTGGCCAAGGAATTGGACGCCGGCGAACTTACGGTCAAGGATATTCTCGATGCCCTCGTAAAACCGGGCCGCGACCCGCGTGAAGACCTGCCAGCACCGCTAACCCGTCAGGCGGTTGTGAGGCTTTCCGACATCAAGGAAGGCAGCATTATGCGAGGTACTGTCCGCAATATCACCGACTTTGGCGCCTTTGTCGATATCGGCCTCAAAACTGCCGGCCTTATCCATATTTCCGAAATGAGCCAAAAGCACATCAAGCACCCGCTCGACGTGTTAGCCGTCGGCGATATTATCAAGGTCATGGTCATCAGTGTTGACGAGAGCCGCAACCGTATCGGCCTGTCCCTGAAACAAGTACCGAAGGAGAACATCGGATGAGTTTGTTAAATAGAACACTTACCGCCATTGAGCCGGCCAATCACGAATTAGCGCAGCAGGCAGCCGCCCAGCTGACCAAGGTTATGGAAGGCGACGAAGATTCTCTGGGACTGCTCAAAGACCTACTGCTCAAATATCTGGCCATAACCGGGGAAATGCATCCTGCCGTTCCCGATAAATGCACGGTTATCTGCTGTGCCAGCCACGGCGTTGCCGCCGAAGCTGTCAGCGCCTATCCGGAGGAAACCACCCTGCAGATGACCAAGAGCTACCTGATTGGTCAGGGGGCTGCCGCCAATGCCTTCTCTGGCTTTGCGGACAGCGAAATCTTTATCGCCGACTTCGGCATCA
>CADAAS010000168.1 GCA_902785885.1 Pseudoselenomonas ruminantium | reverse complement strand
CGCCAGTGTGGCGATGATACCTGCACAAGATGCAATCATGAGTGTAAGTCTCATGGCGTTTTTCCAGGAAGATGAGCTGAGTTCCTTGACAAGAATCGGCAGCTCTTCTGAATAATAGTGGTCATAGTTCGGGTCATACTGGAATCCCCTCGCGGATTCTTTCAGCTGCTTATTCTTTTCCTTTAAGGTTTCCTTATTGACATCGAGCTGTTCCTGGCTTTCCTTATTGCTGTTTCGTTCCGGACGCCGTCTTGTATTTTTCGGTCTTTCTTCATGCTGCGGTGCTGCTTCCTGAGTCTGTACTTCCTTATAGACAATCTGGTTGAACGGCTGGACATAAGACGCCGATGTATCTTCGTATGGATACCGGGTCATATCGTCATACTCGTCCTTTAAGATATCTCTGAGTGCAGCATCACGACATGTATACTGATTATCATTAATCGTGATAGTAATCTTCGGATATCCGTCCACATCCATCTTTTTGCTGTAGCGGGCTCCTTCACGAAGCGTGCCGGCAAATGCGTTGTAATAAATACCGTATAATTCTGCAATCTGCCTTTCATCGATATTTGTTCCGTTTGCAGCGGATTTTTTTGCCAGGTTAATCATTTTTGCTGATGTCTGCAAAAGGTCCCTGTATTCAGTAGCCATTACCCAATCCTCCTGTTTAAGTTATCAAGAAATTCTATAATTCCAGACGCGGCTGCCCATTCGGGTGTTTTTGCCGTTAAAATAACACTGCCGATAATGCTATCGGGCTTTACATAAATCAAATCCCTGCTGTCGGGACCTTCTTCCCGGTTATCCGAAAGTACATAGTAAGAACCTTGCGGCACGGTCAGATTCTGTATCTTGCCGTCGAGTTCGCCAAGTTCATACGGGTCAACGCACTCCATGTCGTTGATGTAAAGCTTATGGTCTTCAATTCTGATGTTTTCTCCTGGCAGTCCGATAATTCTTCGCTGTACTGTTTTCAGTGAACCGGACTCATTTCTTGTCATAAAGGTAACCAGGTCTCCTCTTTGAGGCTGATTGACGAGATAGGCGAACCGGTTGGATACTACAATATCTCCGGGCTCTATCCCATTGGCTGCGCTGTCTTTACAGACAGTGATGGAAAAACATACGATGAACATGGCAATGAAAATAAGGATAATGGATACGACCCATCCGATAATTCCTCGAACTTTTTTCGCCTGCTGTTCCCGCTTGAACTTTTTGCGAAATTCGGTCTGTGCAACACCATACCGATATGCATCTTCTTTTTTCAAAGGTTCTCCTCCTTGTATTTATTAAGCATTTCAATATAAGGGACAGGGACGTCTCCGCTGTCGAAAAAGTTTCCTTCCTTCAACTCGTCGAAAGCAATGCTCTTGCGTCCTCCCTGGTCCATCCTGTCAAAAAAATGTTTGATTTCGTCGTACTCCATGAAATAGTAGCGGTCGATTTCCGTATAATAAAAAATCAGAAAAGCGTATCCGCCGCATCGTTTGAACGATTCCATAAACTTAAGCTGATGCGGATGAATGTTTTTCAGTGGCATGGTCTTGTTGTGACATTCCTTAGCGTCAAAGCACAGACCTCTGCCCTGATAGATGCCGATATAATCGACTGTGCTTTTCTCCGCAAAAAAGGCGAGCGTAATACGGGAACCCTGCATTTGTATTGGCGTAATAGGAGTCGGGATTTTCTGCACCATTGCGATGCCACGATTTTCATAGAGCGTATTTGTGTAATTTACGAGGTCTTCCAAAAGCGCGCCTCGTCCGCCCTGTCCGATTTTTCCGTTTACTGTTCTTGCAGGTCTATGGTATTTCACGACGTCACCCTCCGCGCTAAATATGTCAGAATTTTGCAAAGTGCAGATTATTATTCCGCAAATTGCAAAAAAAAGGATGAGAGCAAGCTCCCATCCCATTATCAATATTCAGTTTTGTTTCAGCCGGCGAGTTCTTTTGCCTTCTTGTTCAGCTTTTTGGCGCTCTCTTCGAGCATCTTTTTCTTTTCTGCTTCCCGTCTTGCTTTCTGGATTCGTGCCTTTTCTGCATAGAGTGCAGAGATATGGGCCGCGTCGAACGGGTTACCGACGATGTCGCAGGCTTCCTTCAGGAACATGTTATAGTGACGGTCTTTGGAACTGCCGTATGCTACATATGTTCCGGTGATGAAAAGCTGTTCTCTCGCCCTTGTTGCAGAAACAAAAAGAAGTCTGCGCTGCTCTTCTTCTGCATCCCGGTTGTTGGCAAGTTCTTTCTTGTCATATCTGGATACCGAGTTGATAACAACGGGCCACTCCATACCCTTGGACGAATGTGCGGTAGTCAGCACAATACCGGGGTAGTTGTGTTCTCTTCTCTTCTCAGCTTTTTCGCCATACAGCTTGAAGTTATTGCTATACTGGAATACCTGTGCCATGGTAGGCTGGTTTTCCAATGAGGCGATAAAGCTTTCAAAGATTTCGTCATCTTCGTCGATAGATGCCATCAGTTCAAAAAATCCCTTGCGGAACTCGTCCTCAGGCAGTGCCTTCAGTTCTGCAGCCTTATCCTTCTGCATCTGGATAAGAATGTCAATCTGCTCCTTGGGCAGCATGAATAAATCACCACCCATCATTGCATTTAAAGCAGTAAGAACATCCTTTGTATCTTCCGGGTTCTGGAAGAAATTGCACAGAGCAATTCCTGCCAGTACTCTGGAATTTTCCAGCATACGTTCGGGATTCAGCATGACCGACGGGATATCATGCATGGTAAGCAGGTCGGCCATTTTTAACAGTTCCGTCCGGGTTGACGCGATAAATGCAATCTTCTCCGGTTCGATACCATCGTCAAGCAGGCTCTGAATCGTTTTCACGATATACTCATACTCGTCTTTAGTATCGAGGAAACACTTTACGGTAACAGGATTTCCGTTTGCCTTTGTCGGAACGATATCCTTTGCAACCTTCCAGATGTTCTTCTGGATAATCTGGTTTGCAAAATCGATAATTTCAGGCGTGGAACGGAAATTATCCGTCATATAGAACTGTGTAACATCCTGTTCCTGGAGTCCCATGGTTCCAGCAAAATCCATGAAGAATTTCGGAGAAGTATCACGGAATCCATAAATCGCCTGGCTGTCGTCTCCGACTACCATCAGTGACTCGAACGAAGGAGTATTGGTCATATACTTAAGCAGTTTGAACTGATTTTCCGAAGTATCCTGACATTCATCGACAAGAATGTGCTTCCAGCCGAATTTATCAAAATAGTACGGATTCTGCTCAAGCATAGCAAGCAGCATGACTTCCTGGTCAGCATACTCAATAAGAGAATTCTCTCGGAGCTTTGCATCGTATTCATCATACAGCTTTGCCAGTTCTTCTGCCGCAGCTCTGGAACAGAACCGGTAACCGGCAGCCTTCCGGATTGCCTCGGCATCAAATACCGTATAGCCTTTCTGCTTGATTGCGTTAAAAGCGGCACTTGCAACAGCAAGCGGGCCTTTGCAGTTGGGCATATCAACAGTGAAGTTGCGGTAGTCCAGGTCAGGCACAGTGTGCTCATTCAGGATTTCCGCAATAATACCGGACCGTTCAATCGGGTCAATAACTCTGGGCGGCTTCTGGAACCCGAGGTTCATATATTCCTGCTCCAGAATCATCTGTCCAAGACCATTGAACGTTGTGGCTGTCATCGCCGAGATATCCTCACCGGTTCCAATATCCTCGTTATATAACTTGATACGGTTCTTAAAGACTTCCGCACCGGAATTGGTAAAGGTCAGCTCATTCTGCACGTCGTCCAGCACGAATTCCGCCTTATTGGGTGCCGTAGCTGTTGCCGTGTGACTCAGCAACTGGCCATCGGCCTCGGTGTAGGTCTTGCCGGCCACCTCTTTCCAGTAGCTGGTGCGGCTGCTGACATTATTGGCCGTCACGCTCCAGAAGGTCACCTTCGTCACCTTATAGCCTGCAGGCAGGATGATGGTATTCTGTGCGCCATTGGAGACCTTGATGCCCGTACGCTGTACGCCGTCGAAGTCGTAGGTCATCTTCTCGCCCTTGGCGTAGGTCTTGCCTGTTGCCGTTGTGTAGTGCATCGAGAAACCCTTGTTGTTGGAGGGAGCGTCCTCGTTGCCCACCAGTTCGGTGCAGGCATCGTCGCCACCAGTACGGATGCAGTTGCCCCAGGCGATACACACCTTTTTCGTCACGCCGTCATCCTGCGGGTCAGGGTCGTCGGGTGTCGGAGCCGGGTCGTCGGACACGTATTTCTCGATGAGCACGTCGTGTACACGGAACTTCTTGCCATTATTGTCAATCTTGAACCGCACCTTGCCTGTAGCCGTATAGGTATAGGTGTGCTTGAAGTTCTTCTTGGCATTTTTCAGCGTGAAGGTGGTGACGGTCTGCTCCTTACCCCCAACGATGGTGTTGAGCTTGAATTCCTTTGAATTGCTGTCGGAATTGCCGGTCCAGATGGTGATGGTACACGGCCCTTCCACCTCGGGAAATGTGATATAGCCGCTGCCGCTGGTAAACTCCACGCAACGTGGCGTAGCACCGGCATCGTCAGCAGAGTAGTCGCCGGTAAGACCGCTGTCGCTGAACGACACGATACGGGCGCTGCTGCTGCCAGTGGCACCGAAAGTCATACCTGCAACGGTTGTCGAGGTGTTGCCGTTGATGATATTGGCATTGGCAGTGCCGGGATACTTCTGTGCAAATGCCTCGGGCGTGGTGTTGAAGTCGGTCTCGAAGAGCACACCGCCCTTGACGGTCTTGAACGACCAAACGACACCTTCGGTGATACCTTCGTTGTTGCGGGCATTAACACGCCAGTAATAGGTCTTGCCGGCCTCAAGTTCCTTAGTATATGTAAAGGTCTTGGTCTGAACAGTAGCGATACGCTCAAGGTTATTGGCGTCCGTACCAAAATAGACGAGGTATATCACGGTGCCGTAATAGTTTTTGGTGGCGTTCTCCCAGGTGAGTGTGAGTGCGCCGGAAGCCGTACCCACACTCTCGCCCTCGGCAGGCGACGGGTTGGTACACTGCTTGGGCGGTGCGGGGTCGCCCTTGGTCTCCGTAGTCAGCACGTTAGAGTACACTGACT
>CADAAS010000167.1 GCA_902785885.1 Pseudoselenomonas ruminantium | reverse complement strand
GCAAATGTCTTCCAACTCGTTGGGCGTTATGCTTGTAGTGATAAGCCATTAAGCTGGTAGTGAGGAGGGAGGGAGAGGCAATGGCTTTCGGCAGCGTTTGACAAGCTTGTCTAAGCAGACGAAAGTTATTGCCTCTCCCTCCCTCCGCCTTTCCAGACGAATTTTCTCAATAAACAGGATGGCTCTGCGGTTGACAGGATTGGGCGCCCGTCATATAATAAATTAGTTACTATAAAACGATGAAATAGCAAAGGGGCGTTTAACATGGCAGATAAAAAGGTCATGCTGACCGAAGATGGTTATAATAAACTGGTAGAAAAACTGAACTACTTGAAAAGTGTCCGCCGTATCGAAGTGGCAGAGCGTTTGAAAGCCGCTATCGCACTGGGTGACCTTTCGGAAAACTCCGAGTATGATGATGCGAAAAACGAGCAGGCCTTCCTTGAAGGTGAAATTCAGGATTTGGAAGCCAAAATCCGCAACTCCGATATTATCAAGGCTGGTTCCGGTGATGTAGTGCAGATGGGTTCCAAAGTTACGGTAGTGGATTTGGAATTTGCCGAAGACGGCCCGGAAACGTTCATGCTCGTAGGTTCTACGGAAGCTGATCCGGACGAAGGCAAGATTTCCAACGAATCCCCGCTCGGTCAGGCGCTTCTCGGCCAGAAGGTTGGCGCTGTGGTAGATGTTCACGCTCCGGCCGGCATCATCAAATACGAAATCAAGGAAATTCTGATTTAATTTTAGATACATATAGATGGGAGATTTTGCATAAATGGCAGAAAACAAGCAGAATCAGCAGGCTCCTGTAGAGGACCTGAATGAGATGATGAAGGTTCGCCGTGAAAAGATGGAAGCCTTCAAGGAAATGGGCGTGGCACCGTTTGGTCATCGCTTTGATGTGACGGCTTACGCGGCAGACATCAAGAAGGATAACGACCATCTCGAAGGTGACGAAGAAGGCCCTGAAGTATTCATCGCTGGCCGTCTCATGGCTATCCGTGGCCACGGCAAGGCATCCTTCTGCACACTGAATGACCGCACGGGCAACATTCAGGTGTACTTCAAGATTGACGTACTGGGCGAAGAAAAGTACAAAGGCCAGTTCCGCCGTCTCGATATCGGCGATATCATCGGCATCCGTGGCGTGGTGTTCAAGACCCATCGCGGCGAAGTTACGGTGCGTGTAGAAGATTTCGACCTGCTCTCTAAATCCCTGCGTCCGCTGCCGGAAAAATTCCATGGCCTGCAGGACGTGGATATCCGCTATCGTCAGCGTTACCTCGATTTAATCGTCAATCAGGATGTGCGTGAAACCTTCCGCCGTCGCACGAAGACCATCAACTCCATCCGTGAGTATCTGGATGAACGCGGCTACCTGGAAGTGGAAACGCCGGTTCTGTCCACCATCGCCGGTGGTGCAGCAGCCCGTCCGTTCATCACGCATCACAACACGCTGGACATTGACCTTTACCTGCGTATTGCTACGGAACTGAACCTCAAGCGCCTGATTGTCGGTGGTCTTGACCGCGTATACGAAATCGGTCGTATCTTCCGCAACGAAGGCATGGACGTTCGTCACAATCCGGAATTCACCTCCATTGAATTCTATCAGGCTTTCGCGGATTACACCGATATGATGGATTTGACCGAAGGCATCGTGGTTAACGCTGCCCAGAAAGTGCTCGGCACTTCCGTAATCAACTATCAGGGCGTGGAAATAGACCTCTCCAAGGTTAAGCGCATAAGCATGAATGATGCCGTTAAGGAAGCTACGGGCAAGGACTTCATGGCCTGCGAAACCGTAGAAGAAGCCCGCAAGCTGGCTGATGAAATCGGCGTTCCTTATGAAGAACGTCACGGCATCGGCGGCATTTTGAACCAGGCTTTCGAGGAAAAGGTAGAAGAAACCCTGATGCAGCCGACCTTCATCACGGGTCATCCGACGGAAATTTCTCCGCTGGCTAAGCGCAATGCAGAAGACCCGCGCATTACCGACCGTTTCGAATTCTTCATCTATGGTCGCGAACTGGCCAACGGCTTTACCGAGCTTAACGACCCCATCGACCAGAAGGGGCGTTTCGAAGATCAGCTCAAACAGCGTGAAGCCGGCGACGATGAAGCCCATGGCATGGACGAAGACTTCGTTATGGCTTTGGAATACGGTCTCCCGCCAACGGGTGGCGTAGGCATTGGCATCGACCGTCTGGTTATGTTCCTGACGGATGCCGCATCCATCCGCGATGTACTCTTATTCCCGACCATGAAGCCGCTGGCTGACTAATGGTTAACTGAATAGAAAATAAAGTTGACGCTTTTTGTGAATATGTCTATAATGGAGATGTATTCATAAAAAGCGTCTTTTTGAGGTGATTCTATGTTGAGAGAAAATGCAATAGACCTGCCGAAAGCCGGTTTTTCTGTGCAGGATATGACCCGCATGGCCATCTGTCTGGCTTTTTGTTGTGTGACCGCTTTTATTACCTTTCCATTGCCCTTTACACCGGGGCTGGTGACGGCCTTGACCATCGGCATTTCTTTGACGGCTTTGGTGCTGCCGCCGAAACTAGCGTTTATTACCATTGCTGCGTATTTATTCCTCGGAGCAGTGGGGCTGCCGATTTATCCCGGCGGTGTAGGTGGATTGGGGCGCCTGATGGGGCCGACATCCGGTTTTTACTTTGGCTGGCCGATTGTCTGCTTTTTGCAGAGTTATTTCAAGGGGAGGGAAGCAAGCTTTCTCCGCTATTCTATGACAACGGTATTGATTGGTGTGCCGTTAACCTATGTGGGCGGCCTTGTCTCCATGATGGTGGTGCTGAAAGTAGGATTCTATGAAGGCTTAATGTTGGCCGTTGTTCCGTTCCTCTTTGGTGATGTGCTAAAAGCTCTGCTGGCAGCATGGCTGGGTGTGAAGGTCAATCAAATAATCCAGCGATAAAAAAATGAATAGCAACTTAAGGACTGCGATAAATGAGAAAATCATTTGTCGCAGTCCTTTTTGTATATAGTGCAAAAAATATTGCATTATACTTCTTGCATCTTTGTGTGCAAATATCGAATAAATACTTGCTGTTATATATTGCATATGATAATATAATAAAGTGTGTAAAGAGAAAGGGAGGAAATAATGTTCAAAATCCAACAGAATGAACAAACGGTTAATAAAACGTTTCGGTTGCCTGCTGAATTGGTCAAGGAACTTGCACGGGTTGCTGCACTGGAAAAAATATCTGTAAATAACCTTGTTCGGCAATGCTGTGAATATGCATTAGCAAATATGAAAACGGAGAAGTGAATATGGAAAACAATGTACAAACAGAAGAATCTATTGACCTGGGAAAATTAATGCCAATCCTGAACAACCGCCGCAAGACTGTGGGTAAAATTGTGGGCGGCTGTACAGCATTGGCACTTATCGTGTCGTTTGCACTTCCAAAAACGTATGAATCCACCACGCTGGTGCAGACGCGCAGTGCAGGAAAAGACCTGGGCGGCGCAGCCGCTATGGCAGCCGCTATGGGTTTAGGTGGAGGCAGTGGCTCAGATACCCTGAATTATATCGAACTGATGAAGTCACGTACCGTGCTAGATCCGATTATCGACCAGCTGGAATGGGAAGATGAAAAGAAAAAACCGGTAGCCAAAGATTTTGCCAAGAAATTCCTCAAAATTGAAAATACCAAACAGACGAATTTGATTACCGTTACGGCAACAGGCAAGAGTCCGGAAGAAGCGCAGATGATCAGTCAGGGCGTTGTGGATAACTTTCTTGCGATGCAGACGGACAAGGGCAAGCAGACCCAGAGCACACTTATCCAGTTCCTTAACGAACGCATAGACGAGGCGAAAAAAGATGCCGAAGATGCCCGCACAAAATTTGCGGAATATCAGCAGACGCACAAGGTTTATAGTCCGGATGAGCAGGCAAAAGCTGCTGTGGCAAAAATGAATGCCTTTGACGAGGCCATTAGCAATATGGCAGTCCAGCGGAAGGCAAGTCAGGCGAAGCTGGATGCCGTATCGGCAAAGCTTGGCGATATCCGTTCCAGCAGCCAGAATTTCAATATCAATGACAATGCAAATGTCATGGCCCTGCGCAAGCAGATTGTCGATGCACAGGTTGGTCTGGTCGGTTTGCAGGAACGCTATACCGAAGACCATCCCGGCGTGATTTCAGCTAAAGAAAAAATCACTGTTCTGCAGAAGAAATTGTCTGAAGAAGTAAACACTATTGTGGCTTCGAAATACACATCGATGAATCCTACACAGGCAGCTCTGATTGGCGAACAGGCCAATGCCCAGGTCAGCATGGCTGTGGCAGAGGCTAGTGAATCGGCAATCAAGGCAAGGAAGGAAGAAAAGGAAAAAGAACTGGAAAACTTCCCCCAAGACGTTTTGGAATACCTTACCTTGCAGCGGGAGGCAAGCATCAAGGAAGATATCTATACGAACCTGGTAAAGCAATGTGAAAACAGCAAGATTAATGAAGCCATGGAATCCATGGACATCCAGGTTATCGACCCCGCTGATTTGCCGGATGAAGATAAGCCTGTAAGCCCCAAAAAACTGTTTATCACAGCTATAGGCTTTGTTTTGGGCTGCTTAATCAGCTTTGGTTATGGACTTATACAATACAAACGTGAAGAGGCATGAGTGTGAGTTATTTAGGACAAATTAGAGACAAGATCAAATTAATCCTGATTGACGCCGTGATTTTGGCAGTTGTTCCCATACTGGCCCTGCTATTGCGTTATGAAGGGGCAGTGCCGGCAGATGAGTATTTGACTTTCCGCGGCTGTCTGCCATGGATGGTACTGATTAATTTAGGCATTTTTTACTTTTACGGATTATATCATCGTATTTGGCATTATGCCCGTATACGCGATTTGGTGGCGATTGTTGGATCGGTGACGCTGGCACAGACGGTAATTTTCATTGTAACCCTGCTGACCGAGATTCCTGTGCCACGAAGTGTGATTATTCTTACTTGGCTGCTCAGTATCGGCGCGATTGGTACAATTCGTCTGATGTTCAAGATTAATCTGGATATGGTAACCGAATCCAAGGGCGGCAAAGAAAATCTGGTCATAGTCGGTGCCGGAGATGCAGGTGCTATGCTGGTGCGTGAACTGGAACAAAACGCGGCTGCTACCACCAAAATTATTGGCTTTGTCGACGATGATGA
>CADAAS010000166.1 GCA_902785885.1 Pseudoselenomonas ruminantium | reverse complement strand
TAGGCCGTTACCCCACCAACCAGCTAATCAGACGCAGACCCATCGCAAAGCGATAGCTTACAAGTAGAGGCCATCTTTAATCATCCCTCCATGCGGAGAAATGACAACATTCGGTATTAGCAGTCCTTTCGGACTGTTGTCCCCATCTTTGCGGCAGGTTGTCTACGCGTTACTCACCCGTTTGCCACTCGGCATCAAAATAGCAAGCTAAATATCAGCCTCGTTCGACTTGCATGTGTTAAGCACGCCGCCAGCGTTCGTCCTGAGCCAGGATCAAACTCTCCATAAAATTTATGAAGAACTTAATCAAGCTCTCAATTATCTATTAAAGAAATTGCCGATTGCTATGTTGTTCATACCAATCGATGTTTTAATAAGAAGTTTTCACTTCTCAAACATCTGGCTTTAATCATGTTGCATGATTATTTGCATTGTTTAGTTACTCATTTATCATATCGCATTTGTTTTAGACTGTCAAGAACTTTTTTAATTTTTCTTTTTTGTCTAAATTCGAAAGCAATCTGTTACAATCCCTTGCCAATCAAGGCTTACTGGATTGTGTTTTTCTGTGCTCTCGCCTAGCGACTTGTATTATATTACACGAGTTGTATCCATATGTCAACACCTAAAATGAAAAAAATATGAAATTCTTGCAAGCCTATTCACCTTGCGGTATAATGGGTCAAAATAGATAAAGGAGATGGTTACATGATTTCCACTCGTGGGCGTTATGCCCTGCGCGTCATGCTTGACTTGGCAGAAAACGAAAATGGTAAATATATTCCCCTAAAAGATATTGCGGCACGGCAGGAGATTTCCAAGAAGTATTTGGAGATTATCGTAAAGGATTTGGTTGCTGCCGGTATGGTGGTCGGTGCCAGTGGCAAAGGCGGCGGCTATAAGCTCTGCCGCCGCCCGCAGGAATACAACGTAGGCGAAATCATCGAACTGATGGAAGGCTCCCTTTCCCCTGTTGCCTGTCTGGCTGACCCCAATTATGAATGTACCCGCACAAACATTTGCAAGACGCTCCCTTTATGGAAGGAATACAGCAGTCTCGTACATGATTTTTTCTACGGCAAGAAATTAACCGACCTGCTCTAAAGCAAATGGCACTGTCCAAAATTCCGGACAGTGCCATTTTATATGGGAGTGAGCGATTAATCGTTAAAGAGTTCCGTAGAAAGGTATCTGTCCCCGGTATCCGGCAGCAGCACCACAATGTTCTTGCCTTTGTACTCCGGCCGCTGCGCCAGTTTTACCGCCGCGGCTAACGCAGCACCGGCAGAGATACCAACCAGCACGCCTTCGCTATGGGCAAACTGACGGCCATACTTGAAGGCATCTTCGTTGCTGATGGGCAGAACTTCATCGTAGACCTTGGTATCGAGCGTTTCCGGCACAAAACCTGCGCCAATGCCCTGAATCTTGTGCGGGCCTGCCGTACCCTTGCTGAGTACCGGCGAGCTTTCCGGCTCTACGGCTACGACATGTACATCCGCCTTCTGCTTTTTGAGATAACGACCTACGCCCGTAAGCGTGCCGCCCGTGCCTACACCAGCGATAAAGGCATCGACTTTGCCTTCCGCATCCTGCCAGATTTCCGGGCCGGTCGTTGCTTCGTGAATAGCCGGGTTTGCCTGATTCGTAAACTGGGAGGGGATGAACGCATTCGGCGTCTCTTTTGCCAGTTCTTCCGCCTTGGCAATGGCCCCCTTCATGCCCTTAGCGCCATCGGTCAGCACAATCTGTGCACCATAGGCCTTCAAGAGATTGCGGCGCTCCACGCTCATGGTTTCCGGCATGGTCAGGATTGCCTTGTAGCCACGGGCTGCCGCAAAACTTGCCAGGCCAATGCCCGTGTTGCCGCTGGTCGGCTCAATAATCACCGTGTCTTTGGTGATTTTGCCTTCCTTTTCCGCCTGCTCAATCATGGCTTTGGCAATGCGGTCTTTGACACTGCCGGCAGGATTCAGATATTCCAGCTTAACCAAAATATTGGCCTGCAGGTCATTTGCTTCGATGAAATTATTTGCTTTTAAAAGCGGCGTATTGCCGATAAGCTCTGTTACACTGTTGTAAATCTTTGCCATGACAAAATACCTCCTTGTCGTTATTTGGCAGCTGCAAAACCTTTTTCAAGGTCTGCAATGATGTCATCAATATGTTCCGTACCGATGGACAGGCGAATGGTACTCTGGGAAATGCCCTGGTCAGCCAGTTCCTCATCCGTCAGCTGGGAATGCGTCGTGGATGCCGGATGGATGACCAGACTCTTGACGTCCGCTACATTAGCGAGCAGGGAGAAGATTTCCAGGCTGTCGATAAACTTCCAAGCCGCTTCTTTGCCGCCCTTGATTTCAAAAGTAAAGATGGATGCACCACCGTTCGGGAAATACTTTTCGTAGAGCGCATGGTCCGGATGATCCGGCAGGGACGGATGGTTGACCTTAGCCACCTGCGGATGGTTGCTCAGGAATTCCACGACTTTCTTCGTGTTCTCCGCATGGCGTTCCAGACGCAGGGAAAGGGTTTCCACGCCCTGCAGCAGCAGGAAAGCATTGAACGGGGAAATCGCACCCCCCAGGTCACGCAGCAGAATGGCTCTTACATAGGTTACAAAGGCTGCCGGACCAGCCACATCGGCAAAGGATACGCCATGATAGCTCGGGTTCGGGTCAGCAATGCCCGGATACTTGCCACTGGCCTTCCAGTCAAAGCTGCCACCATCGACAATCACGCCGCCCAATGTCGTGCCATGACCGCCGATGAATTTCGTCGCCGAGTGAACAACGATATCCGCACCATGTTCCAGCGGACGAATCAGATACGGCGTACCAAAGGTGTTGTCGATGACGAGCGGCAAGCCATGTTTATGGGCAATTTTCGCAATGGCATCAATGTCGGGAATGTCGCTGTTCGGATTGCCGAGCGTTTCCAGATAGATGGCTCTCGTATTCTCCTTGATGGCCCCTTCCACTTCGGCCAAGTCATGCGCATCGACGAAGGTAGCTTCCACGCCAAACTCCGTTAACGTATGCGCCAGCAGATTGTACGTGCCGCCGTAAATCGTCTTCTGTGCAACGATATGACCGCCGTTAGCAGCCAAAGCCTGAATCGTATAGGTGATGGCTGCCGCACCGGAAGCAACTGCGAGAGCTGCCGTGCCGCCCTCCAAGGCTGCAATGCGCTTTTCAAGCACATCCTGTGTGGAGTTGGTCAGACGGCCATAGATGTTACCGGCATCAGCCAGACCGAAACGATCAGCCGCATGCTGGCTGTTGCGGAATACATAGGAAGTGGTCTGATAAATAGGTACTGCACGGGCATCGGATGCCGGGTCCGGCTGTTCCTGTCCTACATGCAGCTGTAAAGTTTCAAATTTGTACTGGCTCATAAATAAAATCCCCTTTCATCAAAAAGAGGTTCCAAAAGCACCCTTCATACCAAGGGTCTTGCTTCTGGAACCTCCAATTCTTTTGGTCAGTTCTTTTCTCTTTTTAGGTTGTATGCCAAATGTTTTTGGCATGTCTATATATTACAGTGTTACACCTATTATGTCAATAGTATTTTAGGAAAATTTTCCATATTTTTTCGCTGCCAAGGCGGAGGGGCGGGCAGGCAATACCTTTCGTCCGCTTAGACAGGCTTGTCAAACGCTCCCGAAAGCCATCGCCTGCCCGCCCCTCCTTAGGCTTTGCACTGCGATGTAAACTGCTTTCATGCTGTTTATGACCACTTTATTGTAAAAGTGAAAATACGTTGGCAGAACTTTGGTTAGCTTGTGCCAGCATGGATTGCGCCGCCTGGGCTAATACATTGCTCTTAGTGTATTCGGTCATAGATTTAGCCATGTCAGCGTCACGAATGACCGATTCTGATGCCTGCGTATTTTCACTGGCAGTAGTCAGGTTATCGATGGTAAATTTCAAACGTGACTGATACGCCCCCATGCGGGTATTTTCATCAAGCGCATAATTAACCGCATCATCTATCGATGACAGCGCCGCCACTGCAGCTTCACGAGGAATTACTTTTACATTGCTAAGTCCCATGGACTCTGTGCGCATATCGTTGATATACACTTTGAGATTTTCATTGGCTTTAGTACCGGTATGGATTATCAATGGAGTATATTCCGGTTCACCATCATCGTATCTTCTCTTAATGTCTATAGAGCTATTGTACTGCTCATTATCAGAATACCATTCACTTTCCCCGATTTTGATTTTCCCTGAAACATTCCGATAATTTCCTATAGCCGGCGCACCATTTGCGGAAAATTTAGCTTCGGCTGATTCTACAATAATAGAACCGTTTACTTTCCCGTCCCTGCCTGTACCTAATGCGGAACCTGTATTGCCAGATGCTCTATTATAAAGCGTCAAAACACCTACACTAACATAAATATCACCACATGAACCATTAACACCGGTACCAATTCCTGCACCATTTTTACCATCTATTTGTATACTTGTAGTTAATAATCTAGATTTAGTTGTTGAGCCAGCCCCCCAATCTATTAATCCATCAACATAAATTGAACCAATACTGCCGTTTTCACCGCTGCCAATTCCAGCGCCATTTTCTGCTTCCACTTTTAACTCAGTCACATTATGAATTACTACATTTGCATTACTCTTTTCATTGGCATCCGAACCAATACCTGCACCTGTGGCAATAACCAAGCCAGCAGTATTAGCCATAGAAATGCCTAGAGATGTAAACTCCCCCTTTTCCCCCACAATAGTCAGTCCCTGTCCCACATTTATTAATGCACTAGAAATGGTTTGGGTAACGCCAAATCCAGTGCCGGGTTTTTGGTGGGTATATTTTTTGATGTGAAGAATGTTCCCTCCACCCGAAAATCGTAACGGACTTTTATCAACAGTTCCGTCATTCTGTATGCGTAACCCATCTGCCCATAAATTTGTATTATCGTTTGTACAATTTATATAGACGTTGTTCAAATATGTACTACTTTGGGTCAATTTTACATTGGTAGCAGTTATCGTTACATTTCCTGTGTAGCCGGGCGCAAATTCATAAACACCATCAGCAGATAGCTCAGCTGGTGGCTGAGATGGTGCGTCATACTCCTGTAGTAACCGAGGCAGACCGTCGTACGCGTGACTATTATACGCAGGGAAGTGCCGCTATGTTATGGATAGATCGTAGGGGTGTGGACCATCGGGCAGATTCTTTATTAGCAAGACTGCATCAGGTGGGCGAGATAGGTATGTCGGAGAATGCTTTCTGTGTATCTGATATTGAGCGCGACATACAGCAACTGCGCCAGTTGAATATAGGTGAGGGTAGTGATGATATCAATCACTTGGCTGCACGCTTGGAGTTTCATCTTACTAGAGCCTGCATGCGCTATGCCTATGGTCATCGCTATGGTTTTATCAATCCTAATCGTATCTTTAATCATCTGGACCCCGACGATAAGACGGATAGCTTGCACCATATCGTGCGCTATCGCGGATTGTTTGATGTGGACATGGACTATGCGCCAGCAAGTTATTATCAGACAGTGGCGCAGAAGATAACTCAAGATAGTATTGCAGAGTATCTGACAGAGATACAACCACATGGGAAATTGTATGACCAGTTGAAGAGTATGCTGAAGACAGCTTCC
>CADAAS010000165.1 GCA_902785885.1 Pseudoselenomonas ruminantium | reverse complement strand
TGGACAGCTCTATTTTGCGAGGGGGTCGTTTAGCGGGAAACAGAAAAAGTACTCCCCGTTCGCCCCTGACAACGTATGAACAAGATACCTTTACCACGAATCGAACTCCCCGACAAACTGCAATTTATTCGCTTTTTTCCTCGGGAATATCGAGGTATTGCCGTATCGCGGTAATTTCCTTGGCGGTATAGAGCCCTACCGGCGACTCCCGAATCATGATGGTTTGGAGCATTCTGCTTTGCTCTGCCTGGTTATCGGTTTTGAGGTTGGCAGGGTCTGCCGCGGCCCGGGTGAGGGCAATGGTGCGGTACTGGGCATCGGCGTAGGCGTTGGTTTTGTTCACGACCTCGGTCAACAGGTCGTAACAGCCGTCGTTCAAGGCTACTGGCGGGGCGTGCAGGGCAATCCTGTCCCGCAGCTGTTGGCTGTCCTGGTCGAGTTGTTTCAGGCGGACAAAGGTGGTCTGAATGCTGATGTTGTCGGACTTGAAGTTTTCGATAATCTGATGGTACCAGCGCCAGTTCCGGTCAAGTTCGTCCAAATCCCGCTGATAGTCGGCGTACCAGGCGGCGAAAATCTGTTGCTGCTGCATGAGTTCATAGCGTTCTTGTTCGCTGATGGGAGCAGGCGTGGGGTCAGGTGCGGGCCAGAATTTGTAGGCAATGCCGCCGGACAACAGCAGGGTCAGGCAGAAGCAGGCAAAGATTTTTTTATTGGGCAGATAGTGGTAAAGCAGCAAGAGCAGGAAAATACCTGTCGCTGCCAAAATATATACGAGCATTGTTAGAAAGCCTCCTTGTGAGATGTATTTTTTATTGTATCACAGAATCCGTAAGGCAATACATTTTTTAGCGGATAAATTCGCCACTCTTGCCGCCACTTTTTTTATCGAGGTGGATGGCGGTGATTTCCATGCGCTTGTCGATGGCCTTGCACATATCGTAAATGGTGAGTAGTGCCACGCTGACGCCATGCAGGGCTTCCATTTCCACGCCGGTCGTGCCGGTGACTTTTACGGTAACAATGGCCTTGACTGCGCATTCTGCGGCAAGCAGTTCGAAGTCCACGCTGCATTTGGCAATGGGCAGGGGATGGCACAGGGGAATGGCGGAACTGGTGTTTTTGACGGCCATGATTCCCGCGATGCGCGCGACACCGAGCACATCGCCTTTGGCGGCAGTGCCTGCCTGGATGGCCTGCAAAACCGGTTGGCTGACCCGGATGATGCCGCTGGCAATGGCGGTACGGTGTGTTTCCTTTTTGCCGCTGACATCCACCATGATGGCCTGCCCCTGTTCGTCAAAATGGGTAAGTCCATTTGTATTCATCGAAATCACGTTCCTTTATTGGTTGCTAAGTACATTGTAGCAGTAATGTCGGCAAAAAAAAACTACCATTGCCCCGTTGGTGGGAAGGAATATAAATTTGTCTTGGCGAATATTATTTATATCAACATATATGTATTTCGCTGAGGAGGCGGCCAAGTTGGATAGAAAACTACGGGTACTGATTACGGATGATTCAAAGCTCTTGCGCAAGAAGCTGCGTCAGGAGCTGGAATCTTTGGATTGTGAGGTTTTGGAAGCGCAGAATGGCAAGGAAGCCGTAATGCTTAATCTGGAGGAGCAGATTGATTGTGTGTTCCTGGATATTGTTATGCCGGAAGTAGGCGGTATTGAAGCTTTGCAGGTAATTAAGGAAGTCAATCCGGATTTGCCGGTCGTGATGCTGTCTTCGGCAGGTACGCCGCAAAAACTCATGACTACCTTGAAGATGGGGGCAATGGATTTTATTCAGAAGCCCTATTCCAGCGAGCAGATTAAGAAAGCTGTGGAGACAGTGCGAAGGAAGGTCGCGGCGAATGATCAGTAATTTTAGCATTGTCCAATGCATCTTCAATCGGGACCAATATACACCCGAGGAGATGCGGCGGATTCTACTGGAGGCCGAGCAGGATGAATCCTCCGCTGCTAAACTTTTAGCTGATGACGCCATGGACATTAATCCGGTGAGGACGGCGGTACTGCTGGCCATGGGGAATAATTATCCCAATCAGGAACTGCATTATGCGTCCTACATGGAAATGTTTATGACGGCGATGAAAACGATGCTGCATACGGAGGCGGTAGTGGAGCGGTTTCCCTGCGAAGAGGATGAGGAACAGCCCTGCTATGCCACGTCGCAGCGGCTCAGCGGGGACATCAGTTTTACGGCAGGTCTCATTGCCAGCGAGCCGGTTTATCTGAAACTGGCGGAGCGGTACAGTGAAGAAGAACTTCCCGAGATGGATGAAATGGCCAAAGACTGTCTGGAGGAGTTTATCAATGTGCTCAACGGGATGTTCAGTGTTTCGCTGGGGGAACAGAACATCGAGACGGATTTGGAACTGCCCCGTTTCGGGCAGAATGTAATCCCGCATGGCAGCAATCAGCTGCGCCTGCGGGTGCATAGTGCGGTAGGTTCGTTCCAAGTGGTTATGGCCACCGATGAGTTCTTTTAGACGGCGGTTTTTCCGCCGTTAATTTTTTTTTGAAAAAAATGCAAAAAAGGTGTTGACAGATGAGATATATATGCGTATAATAATTCTTGTCGCTGAACGAAAGCGATAAACGAAATGACTGTTCATCAGTTACAATTAAATAGCTTTTTAAGTAGAGCATTGTGGAGAGTTGTCCGAGTGGTTGAAGGAGCACGCCTGGAAAGCGTGTATACGGTGAACGCTGTATCGAGAGTTCGAATCTCTCACTCTCCGCCATTTTTATATTCTTTTTCAGGTCGGGTTGCAGTGTCTGGGTCTTGCGCAATGAAGTCCTGTGAACCTCGTCAGGTCCGGAAGGAAGCAGCGATAAGCGGGGTGCTTCATGTGCCGCGAGGTCGCCTGGGGACTGCGGCTCGACGTGAGAAAGAATACTGGAGAACAGTCGGAAGACTGTTCTTTTTTTGTATATGAGGGAGAATTATGGCCTATATTGCACTTTATCGTAAATGGCGTCCCGGCACCTTCGGGGATTTGGTGGGACAGGAACACATCAGCCGCACACTTTCAAATGCCATTACCACCGGGCGTATTGGTCATGCCTATCTCTTTTCCGGTCCGCGCGGCACTGGCAAGACCAGTACGGCCAAAATCCTGGCCAAGGCGCTCAACTGTGAGCATGGGCCGACGCCGGAACCCTGCGGCAAGTGCCGGGCCTGCCAAAAAATCAATGATGGTTCCTCGATGGATGTGTTTGAAATCGATGCGGCTTCCAACCGCGGCATTGATGAAATCCGTGATTTGCGGGAGACGGTGAAGTTTGCACCAGTGGATGGGCGTTACAAGGTCTACATCATCGACGAAGTGCATATGCTGACCACGGAGGCATTTAATGCGCTGCTGAAGACCTTGGAAGAACCGCCTGCCCATGTGGTGTTTATCCTGGCAACCACGGAAGCCCATAAGGTACCGCCGACGATTCAGTCCCGCTGTCAGCGCTATGACTTCAAGCGGATTACCGTGGAAGAAATCCGCGGACGGCTGGAAACGGTGGTTACGGAAATGGGGCTGCAGGCAGAGGCCGAGGCTTTGGATATGATTGCCATTCAGGCCGACGGCGGCCTGCGTGATGCGCTGTCGTTGCTTGACCAGTGTTCGGCTTTGGCTGAGGGCGAACTTACTGCTGCCCGTGTGCGGCAGGTATTGGGGCTTATCGGTCATGACTGGATTTATAAATTGACCGAGGCCATCTATGCCCGCAAAGCGCAGGTGGCACTGGGCGTTTTGGCTGAACTTTTGCGGGATGGCAAGGATTTGAAACAGGTGCTCACCGAGCTTTCCCTGCATTTGCGCAGTCTGATGATTTATCAGGCCACGGGAACCTTGGAGCAGATGGATTTATATGCCGAGCCGGATGCTGTTTTGCAGGAGCAGGGAAAATTCTTCGACACGGAAGAGCTCATGGCGATGATAAAACGGCTGCATGAAGCACTGGCGGAGATCAAATGGTCGCCGCAGCCACGGATTACGGTGGAAGTGGCCTTGATGGCCCTGTGCAATCCAACGGTCAGCGGGGCTGTGACGCAGGCTGCAGGGGCAGCTGTGGATGATGGACGCATTGCCCAGTTGGAGGCAAAATTATCGCAGATGGCGGCGCAGCTGGCCGCAAGACCTGCGGCTGTGGCGGCGCCGGCAGGCACAGGCAAACCTGCTGCGCAGCGCCCTGCAGCATCGGGACAGGGGACTGCTACGCGGGCGGCTGTACCTGCTGAACCAATGCCGCAAGCGGAGGTTGTTCCCATTACCGCCAGTGATGCAGAAGTTTGGGATAAGCTGCTGGCGCTGCTCAAGGAACGCAATAAAATGCCGATTTTTGCCTGCATGAATCAGGGACAGTTTGCCGGCATGAGCGATACGCAGTTCTTCGTCAAATTCAAGGGCGTGCTCATGGCGGATTTGGCTATGCGCAATTATCGTACATTGTTGGAACAGCTGCTTGAGGAACTCACAGGCCGGCCGTTGCGCCTGCATTGCAGCGGGGAGGATACGCCGCTTATGCCGCCGCCCAAACCGGTGAAGAAAAAGGCAGCCCCGCCGCCACCGCCTGAGGAGCCGTCCATTCATGTGGATTTGGACGCCCTGCCGCCGGAGGAACGGGCACCGCTGGAAAAGGCCTTTGAGATATTTGGTGACCATGTGGTTGAGATAGAGGACGATAAGCAATGAAAGGGTTAATCAGCCAATTACAGGAGCAGGAAGGATTTTCGGAGTCAGAGCGCACGATTGCGAATTATCTGTTGGCCAATTTTCGTATGCTGCCGTCGATGTCTACCCGCCAGCTGGCCAAGGAGACTTTTACCAGCTCGGCAGCCATTGTGCGGTTTAGCCAAAAGCTAGGCTTTGGCGGGTATTCGGAATTTCGGGTGAAATTTCTGGCGGACATGATGCAGTATATGGAACGCCCGCATGGGGATGAACTGGCCATGACGGACAGGGATTCGGTGCATTCGCTGCTGGACAAGGTGACCAGCATTTCGATAGATGCATTGAAGGAAACCCGCAGCATGCTGGAACCGGGCGATTTTGTGCGGGCGCTGGCCATTCTGAACAAGTCTGACCATGTTGATTTTTATGCGATGGACAATAATCTGGATATTGCCAATATGGCAGCCACGAGCTTTATCATGGCCAATAAGTGTTCCACGGTCCATCCGGCTATGACCATGCAGTATTTGCAGGCTACGGGAGCCCCGAAGGAGCACGTAGCGTTTTTCATCA
>CADAAS010000164.1:9779-11375 GCA_902785885.1 Pseudoselenomonas ruminantium | reverse complement strand
TCAGCGAATTATACCGTTATGAGCGGGAGTTTTGGGCCAAGGGCTGTGAACTGGTTGCCGGGGTGGATGAGGCCGGACGCGGCCCGCTGGCTGGTCCGGTGTCGGTGGCGGCCGTTATCCTGCCGCATGAGCTGTACCTGCCGAAAATCAACGACTCGAAAAAGATTTCGGCCAAAGTGCGTGAAGAACTCTACGCTGAAATTATGGACAAGGCGGTTGCCGTAAAGGCGGCGTTTGTCGATGCCAAGACCATCGACCGGGTAAATATCTATCAGGCGACGATTAATGGGATGTACGAATCCATTTTCGGTTTGGAACAGGAGCCACAGGCCGTGCTGATTGACGCGGTGAAGCTGGAAAATCTGAATGTGCCTTCCTTGTCCATCATCAAGGGCGATGCCAAATCGGCCTCCATCGCGGCGGCCTCCATTATCGCCAAGGTCAATCGTGACCGCTTGATGGATGAGTATGACAAAAAATATCCGGAATATGGCTTTGCGCATCATAAAGGCTATGGCACGGCTGAGCATATCGCTGCCTTGCGCCAGTATGGGCCTTGTCCCATACACCGGAAGTCCTTTGAGCCAATCCGGTCCATGGTGGATGCAAGCATGCAAGTTCCGTATTAATCCATGTTGAGAATGTAGAGAAGGTGTGATGGGAAATGCCAATGGAAGCATCAATGAATGTAGGAGTCCGTCCCATAGAACGTCCCCAGGCTCCATCCGTAGATGGTGTAGGGCGCCGTGGTGATGGCGGCGGTTCGTCAGCGGCATTTAGCCCGAAAACCAATGTATCCATTCAAAATGCTGTGGATGATATGGCAGGCGTTTTGGCGAAAATATCCAGCAATCAAATGGATGCCGTGGAAAAAATGCCTGAGGATTTGCAAAAGCTTATAAAAAATGTCATGAAGCAGGCCTTTTCACTGGAAGAAACCTTGGCACAAGGTTTGGGAAGCACGTTGGAGAGCCAGCGCTTTTCCATGGAACAGCTGAGCTCTTTTTCCCGTATGCTGACGCAGATGGGAAAACTGATGGATCGTGGGCTGACGATGGAAGTCAGCGATACCATGCAGGCGCTGTTGACCAATTTGAAAGATCTGGCCAGTACGGAGCAGGGCCCTGCTTTAGAACCGGTACTTTTGACCAAAGCTGCCTTTGAGTTGCTGGATAATAAACCGTTTGCTGAGCTGCCGAAAGAGGTTCAACAGTTGCTTTTGACTTTAGCACCCCAGGGAATGGTTCAGCAACTTCCAACAGGGGAGACAAATTCCCTTAATTTCCTGAAACAGCTTGTGCAATATTTTATGCCCAGGCCGGCAGGTAGTGGAGAGGTTATGCAATCTTCGCCAGGCCAGGCAATGCCGAACAATATGGCGCAGCCACAGCAGGGCCAGGCAAGGCCCAACAATATGGCGCAGCCACAACAGGGGCAGGCAATGCCGAACAATATGGCGCAGCCACAACAGGGCCAGGCAATGCCGAACAATATGGCCCAGCCACAGCAGGGCCAGGCAATGCCCAACAATATGGCGCAGCCACAACAGGGGCAGGCAATGCCGAACAATATGGCGCAGCCACAGCAGGGCCAGGC
>CADAAS010000164.1:0-9767 GCA_902785885.1 Pseudoselenomonas ruminantium | reverse complement strand
TGGCGCAGCCGCAGCCACAGCAGGGCCAGGCAATGCCGAACAATATGGCGCAGCCGCAACAGGGGCAGGCAATGCCGAACAATATGGCGCAGCCGCAGCCACAGCAGGGCCAGGCAATGCCGAACAATATGGCACAGCCACAGCAGGGACAGGCAATGCCGAACAATATGGCGCAGCCGCAGCAGGGGCAGGCAATGCCCAACAATATGGCGCAGCCGCAACAGGGGCAGGCAATGCCGAACAATATGGCGCAGCCACAGCAGGGACAGGCCATGCCCAACAATATGGCACAGCCACAGCAAGGCCAGCCAGTTCAACGCAATGTACATGAACGCATGCTACAGGCTGAACAGGTGCATCGTCCGCAGCAGGCTGCTATGCAGCAGGCAAAGAATCAGCTTTTGGACCAGGTTATGGAGAACACTCCCCAGACCATGAATGTTCTCAAGGATTTAGCGCAGCTGCTGCTAAAGGATGGGAATGTGAATCAAAAGGATGCGTTGCTGTTGCAGAGCTTTATCAACGGCAAGGAGGCATTGCTTAGTGCCAAGGAGGCTCAGCAGTTGCAACAGATGATTCGCCTATGCCAGGCAAATATTCCTGCTACGGTGCAGCAGGCGGCCCTGCAGCAAAATATTCCGGATCTTCCTCGCTTGTGGGCTTTTATGCAGTTGTGTGATATGGCTTACACGCGTAATATGACAGCACGCCAACTCAAAAAAGCAGGCAAGGATGTCGCGGCGTTTGTCCTGTCCATGCGTAATTCCATGGAGGGGGATAACAGCATAGTTCCCGGACAGCGCTCCCTGAACTTTATGATGCCGATGTATATGGGCGAGGAGAGCACTTATCCGGCCTATATTCATGTTTATGATGAAAAGCAGCCCGACCCGGAAACAGGGGAAATGAAAAAGGAAACCTGGCTTAGGTTATGTGTGCTGACGGATAATATCGGTGCAGTAGAAATTACCTGCCGGGTTTATCAGGAAAATCAGCTGGACATGCGGCTCTTTTTCTCTAGTACGGAAACGGCCAATGAATTTCGGGCAGAGACCGATGTTCTGCGTGATTCATTGAAGGATAGCAAACTCAAGCTTAAAGAGTTAAAAATAGGCGCTGTGGGTGAGCGTAGATTTATGTGACAATTATGATAATGTCCTTGACACACGTACATTTTGTAGGATAGAATAATGGTAGTGAAGGAACACTCAGGCAGGTGAACAGGAATGCAGAGACAACGGGTACCACTAAAAACAGAACCGGAAACAGACCCCAATGCCCCCCAGCAGGCGGTGGCGTTAAAATATGATATGGAGCAGGATTCTGCGCCGCGAGTGGTAGCCAAAGGTCGCGGTCATGTCGCAGAAAATATATTGGCTGCTGCCCAAAAGAATGCCGTTCCTGTTTATCAGAATAAAACCTTGGTCAATATGCTTATGGCGCTGGAAATTGACCGTGAAATTCCGCCGGAGCTTTATCGTACGATTGCTGAGGTTATGGCTTATGTGTATCGTATTGACAAAAAAGCGAAAAAGAATCAGCCTGAGACGAACCGTTAATCCAGTAGGTGTGAAGAAGGGCAGTCCATGAAGAATCAGATTCTGGGAAGTCAGGGAGAACAGGCTGCTGCAGATTTTTTGCAGCAGCAGGGTTATCGAATTTGTGCTCGTAATTTTCGCGTGCCTGTGGGAGAGATTGACATTATCGCCCGTCGGGGGGGAGTGTTGGCTTTTGTGGAGGTTAAAACCCGTCATAGCAATCGCTATGGGACTCCTGCGCAGGCAGTAAATTTTCATAAACAAAAGAAAATAATTCAGACCGCCCAATGGTTTTTACGGCAGAAGCATTTAGAGGATAAGTGTTTCTGCCGTTTTGACGTGATAGAGGTTTATGCCCAGGCAGAGGGAAAGTGGCAGGTAAGGCATTTACCAGGGGCGTTTGAATGCTGAGAATCAGGGAGGGATTTGATGTTTGCACGGACTTTTGGGGCAACGACTTTGGGCGTAGACGGGCTGATTATTGATGTGGAAGTCGATGCAGCTGCGGGCTTGCCCGGCTTTGATATTGTAGGGCTGGCAGATGCCTTGGTAAAGGAAGCAAAAGAGCGGGTACGTACGGCGATTCGCAATTCCGGGCTCCAGCTGCGGCAGGAAAAGGTGACGATAAATTTGGCGCCTGCTGATGTGCGCAAGGACAGCTCTGGTCTCGACTTGCCGATTGCTGTGGGGCTGCTGGCTGCTTACGGCCTGGTGTCAGCAGAAACATTGGACAAGTATCTCTTTGCGGCAGAACTTTCACTGGAAGGAGAATGCCGTGGCATTCGGGGAATCCTGCCTATGGCGGTCAAGGCCAAGGAGGCAGGTTTTCAGGCGATGTTTGTCGCCAGCGATAATGCCAATGAAGCCCTGCTTGTAGATGGGCTGGAGGTTTATGCGGTAGACAATCTGGCACAATTGACAGGCTTTTTGACTGGGCAGGAACGTTTGCTGCCGGTAAAGCCGCAGGCACCGATTCGGGAAGAACGGGAATTTGCCGATGATTTTGCTGATGTGCAGGGGCAGTTCCAGGCGAAGCGGGCTTTGGAAATTGCAGCTGCAGGCGGGCATAATGTGCTGATGGTTGGTGCACCGGGCGCCGGCAAAACCATGTTGGCGCGGAGAATGGGCTCTATCCTGCCGCCAATGGGGGCAGAGGAAAAATTGGAAGTTACCAAGATTTATAGTGTAGCCGGGTTGTTAAAGGGCTGTGGCTTGATTGAGGAAAGGCCATTTCGCAGCCCGCATCATACGGCCTCCATGGCGGCGATGATTGGCGGTGGCAGTGTGCCAAGGCCGGGGGAGGTAACCCTGGCTCATCATGGTGTGTTGTTTTTGGATGAGCTTCCGGAATTCAATAAAAAAACATTAGAGGTACTCCGAGAGCCAATTGAGGACAGAAAATTAACAATTTCCAGGGCGAATGCGTCCATAACTTTTCCGTCCAGTTTTGTGCTGATTGCCTCAATGAATCCTTGTGCCTGTGGCTGGGCGCATGATGAAGAACATGAGTGTAAATGCACAGCTTATGAGATAAAACGGTATAAGCAGAAAATATCCGGGCCGTTGCTGGACAGGATGGATATACATCTTTGGGTGCCTCGCGTGAAATACGACGAACTTGCCGCAAGGAAACGGGCGGAATCTTCTGCGGAGATTCGCAAGCGGGTGGTTGCGGCCCGAAAAATCCAGTTGTCCAGGCTGAAAAAATATCATCTGTTCTGCAATGCGCAGATGAATCATGCGCTTTTACAGAAACTCTGCGTATTGGAGCCGGCAGCCCAAGAACTCTTGAAACAGGCTTTTCAGAAAATGGGCCTTTCCGCAAGGGCTTATGACCGGATTGTGAAGGTGGCCCGCACCATAGCGGATTTGGCCGGCGAGAAAAATATTCAGGCTGCACATATTGCAGAGGCCATACAGCTGCGAAATGACCGATGTCTTGAGGTGTGAAAGACAAAAAATGCGTGACAAGGCGACAAGAACAGTGTACAATAAGTGTTGCTGTAAATTTATGCATTAAAAGTGAGGAAAAATACATGACATGGTTTAAGTTTGTGGTCGGTGCCTTGTTTGGCATGGGCATGTTTCTCTTTCCCGCAGGAGATGGGGAGGGCTTTAGTACTCCGGTAGGCTTGCTGACGGAGTGGTTAGAGAAGCTGATTACCGCCAATGCACCCTGGTTTTTGTACCTGTTGGTGGCGTTTTCGGCACTGGGAGCGCTGGTTTGCCGGTTTTATACGCCGAAATTTATTGCCCGGCGCAAGTGGGCGGCAGGCTTGCTTGCTGTTTCCTGGCCGTATCTTCTAACCCGCCTGGTGGCTTTGGCGGTGGTTATCTGTGTCGGTGGTGAAATCGGCCCGGAATGGATTCGGGGGGAGGATGTTGGCGGCAGCATGGTAGGGCTGTCGCGAACGCTGGTGGCGCTTGCCTTTTCCCTGAGTTTTGTCCTGCCGTTTTTGACGGACACGGGGATTATGGAATTTACCGGCGTGCTCTTAAAGCCGGTTATCCGTCCGCTGTTCCATGTGCCGGGGCGGGCATCGGTTGACCTCATTGCCTCCTGGCTGGCTTCATCGAATACGGCAGTGCTCATCACGGCTGGCCAGTATAACAGCGGCTATTACAGCCGTCGGGAAGCGGCGACCATTATGACGAACTTTTCGCTCGTATCCATTCCCTTCTGTATGGTGGTGGCAGGAACCCTGCATGTGGAAAAATATTTCCCGCTGTTGTATCTGACGGTAACGGCCGTAGGGCTGCTGTTGGCGGTTATCGCGGTGCGCATTCCCCCGCTTTCAACGGTAGCGGAGGAATATCGCGGTGAACCGCAGCTGCGGGAGGAAGTGCCGCAGGGCAATTCGCTCGTCAGCTGGGCCATTGCGGCAGCTCTGGAGCGGGCGGAGAAATTCCGCTTGTCGGTTGCCGTAGGCGTGGGGCTGGAAATGGCTGTGGGGATTATGTGGGCGGTTGGCATACCGGATGCATTCACATTGGCACCGGCAACACTGGTCGGCTTTATTGATATGTTTATCCCTGCCCTGATTACCAATCCCGAGTCAAGCGAGCAGATTCGCTTCTTTATTTCGGCACTGTCGCTCGTGCAGATTATCTATCTGACCGAAGTGGGCAGCATCATTGTCAAGAGTGATGTCGGGCTCGATATGAAACGGCTGTTTATTATCTTTTTGGAACGTACGCTCATCGCCATTCCGCTTTTGTGGCTGGTGACGAAATTTTTTGTCGGTTAAGGGCATACTATAGAAGGAATTTTTTGCTTCCTTACAGAATACTACCATAATGGATTAAAGCATTACTGGAGGGAGCGCAAATGTTAGCCGACTGGAAAAAGAATTTTGCTAATATTGACGATGCTTTTGCGCCAGTTTTGGTTTGCCGGAGGCATGTTGACGATTTTGAAGTCCTGCATATTTCTGCAGGGATTTGTCGTATGTTCAAAATGAGCCGCGAAGAACTCTATGACTTCTTTATGCTGCCGACAAATGAGCAGATACATCCGGACGATTTGGTACGCGTGCTGCGTATGGTGCAGCACGTTTTTCATCATCCGGAGGAGCTTATGCAGTTTACTTACCGCATGGTTCTGCCGCGCAAAAAAGATGAATATATCTGGCTTATGTCGACCATTTATGGCCGTAAATTAACCGATGGCTCGGTTTTGCAGTACATTGCGAGCATCGACATAACGGCCGAGCGGGAAGAACAGGAAAAGCAGGCGGCGATTTTTACGCACACCAACGCCCTGTTGGAGCGGGTGTTGGCTACTACGCAGACGATGCTTTTTTGGAAGGATAAGGAAAGGCGCTTTCAGGGGGCCAACAAAGCCTTTTTGGACTATTATGATTTTCCCTCGGAAGAGGTCATCCTGGGGAAAACCGATGAGGACATGGGCTGGCATGAGGACGAAGAACCCTTCAAAAGTGATGAGTGGCGTATCCTGCATACGGGAGAATCGACCTACCGTGTTCGTGGAAAATGTATGAGTCATGGGGAAATGCGGGATATTGTCGCTAGTAAGAGCCCCTTGATTGAAAATGGTGAGATTGTCGGCCTGGTAGGCAGTTTTGAGGATGTGACCGATGAAACCCGCCATCAGGAGCAGATTGAACAGCTCAATGAACAGTTGCGGCATGCGCTTGACAAGGCGGAAAGTGCCAATCAGGCCAAGACGGCATTTCTCTCCAATGTGAGCCATGATATGCGCACGCCGCTAAACGGCATTTTGGGCATTACCGAACTGGCGTTGAAGACCGACGATATCGAGAAGATACGGGGGTATCTGCAAAAAATCATGACGGCAGGTTCCCTGCTGAAGGACTTGATTAACGATACGTTGGAGCTTTCCCGTATCGGCAGCGGCAAGAAGAAGCTGGACTATGAGGTGGTGGAGGCAAGCTCCATGCTTGACCACCTGATTACTTCCATTCGCTCGGCTGCTGAGCAGAATGGAGTCAATTTCCATGTGGATTTGCCCTTTGACGAACTGGGCTTTGTGCGCACGGACCGTTTGAAACTGTCCAAGGTGCTATTGAATCTCCTGTCCAATGCCGTAAAGTTCACGCCTAAAGGCGGTGATGTATGGCTCCTGGGCGAGGTGCTTTCCTGCGATGCGCACGAGGCTGTCTGCCGCTTTACGGTCAAGGATAATGGCGCGGGCATGAGCAAGGAATTCCTGCCCAAGATGTTTAACCCTTTTGAACAGGAAAATGCCCTGTCCGTGCAGGGAAAGCAGGGGACAGGGCTGGGGCTTTCCATTGCGAAGGAGCTTTTGGATGTTTTGGGCGGTACGATTGCGGTGGAAAGTGAGAAGGGCAAGGGAACAACCTTTATCGTGGAGGTTCGTTTTGAGCGCACGGAACGTATTGGCGGGCAGACGGCTATAGAGACGGAAATGGTCTGCCTGGACAATCGGCAGATTCTGGTCTGTGAGGATAATGAGCTGAATCGGGAAATCGTCACGACCATTTTGGAAATGCATAATTTAAAGGTAATCCATGCAGAAAATGGGGAACAGGGCGTGCGGCGGTTTCTGGAATCCCCGGAATACAGCATTGAGGCAATTTTGATGGATATTCGCATGCCCGTGATGGATGGGCTGGCGGCGGCAAAGAGGATAAGGCTTTTAGAGCGGAAGGATGCCGCGTTGGTGCCCATTATTGCGCTATCGGCCAATGCCTTTCAGGAGGATGTGGAAGATTCGCGCAAGGCGGGCATGAATGACCATCTGACCAAGCCGATTGAGCCGGTTTTGCTCTTAAATTGCCTGCAGCGTCAAATCGGCAATTATGAAGCACAGCGAGGGGGGCGGTGATGATGGAGCTGAAACGTGAAGATATCAAAAGCTTGACTGCCATTTTCCCCGGCAACTGTGCTGTTTATAAGCTGAAGGACAGGATGCTGGAATTTCTGATGTCCTCCGAGGGGCTGGAAGAAGTGGGGCATCGTGCCGGCCGGGTGTTTTTAGCCGATGTGCAGCTCGATTTATGCGCGCGGATATTTCAAAACGACCGCCGTTTTTTGCGGGAGGCCGTGGAACAGGCGCTGACGAAAGGGGCTGCCGAATGCGTCTACCGCATTGGGCACGAGGAGCGCGACGAATTCATCTGGGTGCATACCATTGTCAAATACATCGGTGAGCTAGAGGATAGCCCTGTGCTGATTCTGACCTTCCGTGATGCGGCGGAAAGCAATCAAGCACAGCTGGAACTTTTGGAGGATATGGACACCATTGTCTATGTCTGCGATGTGGAAACCCAGGAACTTTTATATGCCAATCGGGCGGCAGTCAGAAACAGCCAGCAGCAGAGCAGCTACAGCGGTCATAAATGCTATAATTACATGTTCGGCAAAAACTGTGTCTGTGAGGATTGCCAGCTAAAACACCTGCAAATGGACGGCAAGCAGGAACTCGTGCGCCACGACAGTGAAAATGACCGTTATCTGAACATCGAAAAGAAGGGCATCAGCTGGTATGGCCGCTTTGCCTGCGCGCATTTCATCAATGATGTGACGGAGAAAAAACGCAATGAGCGGATGCTCGCGATGGAGCGGGAAACGACCGCCAAGGCCGCTTTTGTGTCCAATGTGAGCCATGATATGCGCACGCCGCTCAACGGCATTTTGGGCTTTACGGAGCTGGCCATGCAGAGCAAGGGCGATGACAAGCGCGCAGAATATTTGGAAAAAATCCGTACAACCGGCAAATTTATGCTGAATCTCATCAACGAAACGTTGGATTTGACCAAGATTACCAGTGGCAAGCTCGAAATCGAACCGGAAAACTGCAATATCCAGAATGTGTTGGATACCATTGTGGTGTCGGCCTATGCCAATGCGGAAGTCAAAGGCGTAGAATTCGTTACCGAACTGGAACGTTTGCATTTTACGGATGTGTATGTGGATGTTTTGAAATTGCAGAAGGTCATCTTAAACCTGCTCTCCAATGCAGTGAAATACACGCCTGCCGGGGGCAAGGTTACGATGGTCATGGAAGGGCCGCAGGATTTTGGCGATGGCCATAATTGCCATATTGCCATTGTGGACACGGGGCTGGGCATGAAAAAGAGTTTTCTGCCCAGGTTGTTTGAGCCCTTTGCCCAGGAACGCAGCAAACTCACGCGCAAGATAGAAGGGACAGGTTTAGGTATGTCGATTGTCAAGCAGCTGGTGGATTTATTGGGCGGCAAAATTACCGTGGACAGCGAACCGGGAAAGGGCACAAAGTTTGACCTTTGGCTGGATATCCCGCCGGGCAAGGAAATGGATGCGGCCGATACAGCTGCCAACAATTATCCGGAGCTTGCCGGAATGAAGGTGCTGCTCTGTGAGGATAATGAAATCAATCGCGAACTGGTGTATAATCTGCTGGCAGCCTATGGCGTGGAAGTGCTCTGCGCCGCCGATGGGCAAAAAGGCGTGGCCCTCTTTGCAGGTTCGCCAAAAGACAGCATTGATGTTATACTAATGGATGTGCGCATGCCCATTATGGATGGGCTTGAAGCCACGCGGGCTATCCGGGCCATGAGCCGCGAAGATGCCCGCAATATTCCCATCTTTGGCTTGACCGGAGATGTGGATGAAGATTCGGTTGCAGAAGCCAAAGCGGCAGGTATGGATGAATGCCTGCCCAAGCCCGTGGATATTCCGCAATTGCTGGGAAAATTATCGGCGGCGTTGCAGGCCAAGGGGGAAAAATAAAAAGTTCATGATTGTAATTGATAAACTGACCAAGAGCTTTCCACATAAGGATAAACAGGGAAAGCAGACGGAAAAGCTCGCTGTGGACGGACTGTCCCTTGCCGTTCGTCCCGGCGAGGTCTTTGGCCTGTTAGGCCCAAATGGGGCAGGCAAGACCACGACCATCCGCATGCTGACCATGCAGCTAAAGCCCACCGCAGGCCGTATTGCCTATGGCGGGCGGGATATTTACAGCCCCGGTGAAGCCCAAAGGGTCAAGAACATGATTGGGGTCGTGCCCCAGCATGTGAATTTTGACCAGGATTTGACCGTGGGCGAAAATATGGAGCTGCACGCCCGCCTGCACCATATGGAGCGGGCGGAGCGGCAGGCAAGGATTGCTGAGCTCTTAACGTATGTGGAACTTGCCGATGTGATAAACGATAATGTGCGCCGCTTGTCCGGGGGAATGAAGCGGCGCTTGCTTATTGCCCGCGCGCTGATTCATAAGCCGCAGATTCTCTTTATGGATGAACCGACGGTAGCCCTTGACCCGCAGGTGCGGCGCCGTATCTGGGACTTGGTGCGCAGCCTTGCCCGCGATGGCGTAACGGTGTTTCTCACCACCCATTATATCGAAGAGGCGGAAAGCCTCTGCCAGCGAGTGGCGATTCTCAATAAGGGCAAACTGTCTGCTTTAGACACACCGGCGAATTTCAAGGAACAGTTAGGCAAATTCACGGTGGAATGGGATGGCGAAAATGGTCGGGAGTACCGCTTCTTTGGCGAAAAAGAAGCGGCGGCAGAGTTTGCCGGAAAGCAGGAGGCTTCAGGCGGCATCCTTATCCGGCCAACCAATTTGGAAGATGTTTTTATTGCCATTACCGGCTCTCGAATGTAATGGCAGTATTCCTATAATAGCGGAATGGGGAGTTTTAAACGCATAAGGCTTTATTCTTGACTAAGAGAAAAGGATGACGCCTTATGGGGTAAATTTATAATAGACTGAAAAATTGATAAAAATAAAAATTTTTT
>CADAAS010000163.1 GCA_902785885.1 Pseudoselenomonas ruminantium | reverse complement strand
CTTGAACAGCCTGACATTCGGGAACGTATAAAACGAATGGAGTGGACGGTGCTGGACTTTTTGAAGTCTGAGGCGGAAGGATAATAACAACTGCTCGGAACCGTTGGCACCTTGCTGGAAGCGTAGGATAGATGATGATGTAAAGCGGCGTAGTGGCAGAGAAAATTGAAAATACAGGGATGTGGTTGGCTGTCTGGCAATATGCTGGGCAGTCTTTTTGTTCGGTAATGGTAGAGAACAGCCCTTCTGTGGTGTATAATGATTATTGTAAAATTCTAAGAACGGATAGGAGATTTAGATTGAAGGTACTAAATTTTTATGGCGGTGCAGGCATTGGCAAGAGCACTATCGCCGCAGATATTTTTTCGAAGCTGAAGCGCAAGGGGCATAAGACGGAGCTGGTGGGGGAGTATGCCAAGTGGCTCTGGTATCAGAATGCCACGGACATTGTACAGGATCAGCTATATCTATTTGCCGAGCAGGTGCACAGGCTGAAGACGCTGGAGCGGTATGGCGTGGAGTATGCGGTTTGCGATTCGCCCCTGCCATTGAACATTATCTATAACAACACGCCTGATGAACTCTTTGACCAGTTGGTGATGCATGAGCATGCCAAATTTGACAATGTGGAATACCTCCTGCGGCGCAATGATGAATTCATTAGCATTGATGGACGCAAGGAAACCAATCTGGAACGAGCCAAGGTGAAGGATGAAGAAATCAAGGCTGTTCTGGAGGGGGCTGGTATTAGCTATACGATCATATCCCCGTGGGAGACGGATAAGGTGTTGCTGGACTTGAAGATGAAGTGAGGACTGGGTCATCTGGAGGGAAATCTTGTCTGATGCGTATTTACGTTGATGCCGATGCCTGCCCTGTAGTGAAAGAGACGGAGCAGGTGGCGAAAAAATATGGCATAGCTGTCACACTCTTATGCGATACAAACCATGTGCTGCAGTCGACCTACAGCGAAGTTAGGGTAATCGGTGCCGGAACGGATGCGGTGGACCTTGCTCTGGTCAATCTGTGTCGGACAGGTGATGTTGTGGTAACCCAGGACTACGGCGTGGCGGCGATGGCTCTGGGAAAGGGCGCCTACGCCATACATCAGAACGGCTGGCAGTATACTGCTGAAAACATCGACCGCCTGCTGATGGAGCGTCATATGGCGAAAAAAGCCAGACGGTCAAAGAAGAAGGTACATCTGAAAGGCCCGGCCAAGCGCACCGAGGCAGACAATGAGAAGTTCGCAGATGGGCTGGCTCGTCTGTTGGAGATGTCGAGGAATAATGATGGATTGGTTTAAACTGGAAATATACATACCGGAATCTCATTTCCCAATGCTGCAAAGGGCACTGCAGTCAGTGGAGGCCGGGCATATTGGCAATTACGACAATTGCTTGTCTTACTCGCGTGTCAAGGGTACATGGAGACCGCTTCAGGGAGCCAGCCCGTATAATGGAACTGAAGGCACAATGAGTGAGGCAGAGGAGCTCAAGATAGAGGTCAATGTCAGCAGCGACAAGCTGAACAGCACCTTACGGGCTATAAGAACTGTCCATCCCTATGAAGAGCCCGTCATAAATGTCATCCCACTTTGTGCGCCTAGGGAGGAAGCGTTGATGGAAGAAATGAAAGAAAATCAGGAGCAGCGGCGATTGCTCGGCGCCAAGTATCGCAGGGCTATTCCGCAGAGTGGAGAAGTGTGGTACCACTTCAAGAATAACGAGTATAAGATTGTGGCCTGCCCTGTCATGCACACAGAGTCGCAGGAGATTTACTGCGTGTATCAGGCGCTTTATGGTAACTACGGTATATATTGCCGGCCACTTGATATGTTCATGAGCGAGGTTGATCACGAGAACTACCCGCAGGCAGGGCAGAAATATCGGTTTGAGAAAAAATGACTGTACCATGACGGAGGTGCCAGACAATGAGCAAGATTGATGAACTGGCGAGAATTATGACCACCAGTTCCAATATGGTATTCTTTGGCGGTGCCGGTATGTCCACCGAGTCAGGCATACCAGACTTTCGCAGTGCTGACGGTATATACAACCAAAAACTTAACCGCAAGTTCAGCTCGGAAGAGATGGTATCGCACACCTTTCTGTGTGACCACCCACATGATTTTTTTGACTTTTTCTTTGCCAAGATGGTATTTCTTGATGCCAAGCCCAATTTAGGGCATTATGCTTTGGCTGATCTGGAAAGCAAAGGAAAGTTGTTGGCGGTGGTCACTCAAAATATAGATGGTCTCCATCAAAGCGCTGGCTGTGAAAGTGTGTGCGAACTGCATGGCTCAATTATGCACTGGCATTGTATGGACTGCGGCAGGCAATATGCACTGGAATATGCCCTGCAAAACCAACCGGTTCCTGTTTGTAAAAACTGTGGCGGCATCGTGCGGCCAGATGTGGTTTTATATGAAGAAGCACTCAATGAACTGGTAATCGAAGCCGCTGTGCGGGCAATTCGCAAGGCTGATACGCTTATTGTAGGCGGCACTTCGTTGGCTGTGTATCCAGCGGCAGGTCTATTGGATTATTTTCGGGGCGATAAGCTGGTGATTATCAATAAAACTGCTACCAAGGCAGATATGAGTGCTAATCTGGTCATTCGGGAACCAATAGGCAAGGTGCTGAGTGCAGCGGTTAGGAAAAACGGAGGTGCGGTATGACCGTAATCAGAACTGAGTTAGGAGACATTACAGCAAAGCATTACGCCGATGCCATTGTTAATGCTGCCAATGAGAGTCTGCTTGGCGGCGGTGGCGTAGATGGAGCAATACATCGAGCCGCTGGGCCGGAACTTTTAGCAGAGTGCCGAACGCTTGGAGGCTGCAAGACTGGACAGGCGAAAATTACTAAAGCGTATAAGCTGCCTTGCGATTATGTCATCCATACTGTGGGGCCGGTATGGCATGGCGGAAAACACGGTGAAGCAGAACTACTGGCTGACTGCTATCGTCACTCACTGGAGATTGCCATAGAGAGAGGGATCCGCAGCGTGGCTTTTCCATCAATCTCAACAGGCGTGTATTCCTATCCTGTGCAACAGGCAGCGGAGATTGCCATTGGGGCGGTCAGAGCAGTCGTAAAGGAGTACCCTGAGGCATTTGACGAAATCCTGTGGGTATTGTTCGATGAGCGAACAAAGCTGGTGTATGATGGAGCATTGCAGAAATGCTGACCTCAAAACAAATTTATGACAGACTCATAACCGCCTATGGCCAGCCGGATTGGTGCCCCGGTACCCCTTACGCCATCATGGTTATGGCTATACTGGTGCAGAATACTGCCTGGAGCAATGTGGAAAAGACAGTGACTGAGATGGGGAGCGGCTGACACCAAAGCATATCAACAGCTTGACGGAGGAAGAATAGGGGAGCAGGTGGCACGGGCAAAGTCCCGTGCCAATTTTCTTGTCTTAACTTCTTATTTTATGGTAAAATGATTGTTATGTGATTAACAAGATTAATGGAGTGTATGTATTTGAGACAATCAATTGCCTGTAAAGCAGTCACAGTGTTCATGCTGGGGGCTGCTAGCTTTATGATTAATTTGCCACAGAGTCCGTCTGCTTTTGCAGAGGTGCAGGATAAGGTTTATGTACAGCCAGAGCGTCCGGATATACCGGGGCTGGTGGTCAGTCCTACCGACCCGTTACAGAAGCTTACGGCACGTTCCGCCATTGTGATAGATGCAGCAACCGGTCAGGTTCTCTATGAGCGGGATATTAATGCCCGCAGATACCCAGCAAGTACAACCAAAATGATGACATTGATTGTGGCGTTGGAACATGGCAAGCTGGATGATATCGTGACAGTTGGCAAAAATGCGGAAGGCGTGGAAGGTTCTACGCTTTGGCTGGTGCAGGGGGATAAGATTCCTTTGGGCGAGTTGCTTGCCGGCATGATGATGCATTCCGGCAATGATGCCACCGTTGCGGTAGCTGAGCATATCGCTGGCAGCGTGCCTGCTTTTGTGGAAATGATGAATGAAAAAGCCACGGAAATCGGCGCATATAATACGCATTTTGTCAATCCAAACGGTCTGCCGGACGAAAAGCATTATACCACGGCTTTTGATTTGGCCAAGATTGCGGCCTATGGTTACAGCCTGCCGCATTTTGAAGAAATCGTCAGCACGCAGGAAACCATTTATGATTGGGTGAAAGACCCGGCTAAGAAACTGCGCAATGAAAATCAGATGCTTTGGCTTTATCGTGGGGCAAATGGGGTTAAGACCGGTTATACGGAAGCAGCAGGCCGCTGTCTGGTATCGGCCGCCCGCCGTGACGGCATGCAGCTCGTAGCGGTTGTTTTGGACAGCTATTATATGTGGAATGATTCCATTGCCTTGCTCGACTATGGTTTTCATAACGTTCAGCCCAGAACACTGGTGAAAAAAGGCGAAGTGGTGACCAAGGTGGATGTAGTCGATGGTCGCCATGGCGAATTGGAACTTATTGCCGCAGAATCTTTGGTCGTTGCCGAAAAGAACGGCGAAAGTACCAAGGTGGAAAAAAAGGTGGAAATGCCCCAGAACGTAACAGCCCCAATAAAAAAAGGAGATGTTATCGGCAAAGTTGTCTGCTACTATGATGGCAAATGTCAGGGCTCCATCAATCTGTTAGCTGCGCAGGATGTGGAATATTATTCCTTTTGGGATAATCTCTTAAACTATCTGCGTGATTTCTGGAAAGGACTGTTCTGATGGCAGAACGCTTGCAAAAAATTATTGCCCAGGCAGGGATTGCTTCCCGGCGGGCAGCAGAGGGACTTATTTTAGAGGGCCGGGTTACGGTTGACGGTCAGATTATCACAGAACTTGGTGGCAAATACGACAGTTCCCGGCATAAAATCTGTGTGGACGGCAAGCCGCTGACCTTTACGGAAAACAAGGTTTACTATCTGCTGAATAAGCCCAAAGGTTACCTTTCCACTGCCAAGGATGAACGCGGTCGGCGTACGGTTTTGGACTTGCTGCCGGAAGTCAAGGAGCGGGTTTATCCGTTGGGCAGACTCGATAACAACACCGAAGGGCTGCTGCTTATCTCCAACGACGGGGATTTGATGAATGGCCTGCTGCATCCGCGCTACAAGGTCAATAAAACCTATGTGGCGCGCGTAGCAGGGATTCCCACAGAGAAGGCCTTGGACAAATTGCGGCAGGGCATCAAACTGGAAGATGGCATGACCGCACCGGCTGTTGTGCAGCTGCTTGAAACAGCCGATAGTGAAGCTAAAGTGGCATCGCCGGCATTCTCATCGGCTCCATGCCCGTGCTGCTGATCAGCATTCATGAAGGCCGCAACCGTCAGGTGCGCCGGATGTTTGCCGCCATTGGCTGTGATGTGCGGGCGCTGAAACGGGTAAAATTTGCCGGGCTTACGCTGGCAGGGGTCAAGCGTGGCCATTACCGTCCGCTTACCGCTGAAGAAATAGCAGAACTCTATAACATAGCAGGAATAAAACAATCATGAAAACTATCCTTGTAATTGGTGCCGGGCCTGCTGGCATGATGGCCGCCATCAAAGCCGCAGAAAACGGTGCTGATGTGACCATACTCGAAAAAATGAAACGCCCCGGCAAGAAGATGTTGATTACCGGCAAGGGGCGCTGTAATATCACCAATGCCGCCACAGTGCCGGAAATCATCAAGAATATCCATGGCAATGGCAAGTTCCTCAATAGCTCCATGCGGGCCTACGACAATGAAGATGTGATTTATTTCTTCGAGTCACAGGGCGTGCCGACTAAGGTAGAACGTGGCCAGAGGGTATTCCCGGTCAGCGACAAGGCACAGGATGTCGTGGATGCCATGGTGCATAAGCTCCATGAACTGGGCGTCAAAATCGTTACAGAAAGTCCTGTGGCAGAAATTCTGGCACAGGATGGCAAAATCAAGGCGGTCAAGTTGCAAAGCGGTGCCAGCCTGAAAGCGGATGCCGTTATTCTATGTACCGGCGGCGCATCTTATCCCGGCACAGGTTCCACGGGCGATGGTTATAAGATGGCCCAAAAGCTTGGCCATACGCTGGTGGATATCCGTCCTTCCTTAGTACCGTTGGAAACCGAAGAAGATTGGGTGAAGTCCGTTCAAGGTCTTTCCTTGCGCAATGTCAAGGCAACGCTGTTGGTCGATGGTGAGAAAAAGACGGATATGTTCGGGGAAATGATGTTTACGCATTTCGGCGTGACCGGTCCCATTATCCTGTCCCTTAGCCGAGCAGCTACCGAGGCACTGGCCAATGATTCCTTTGTGGAATTGGAGCTCAACTTAAAGCCTGCGCTGGCCGAAGATGTGCTGGATGCCCGCCTGCAGCGGGATTTTGCCAAATATCAACGCAAGCAGCTGGGCAATGCCATGGTGGACTTACTGCCGCACAAGCTCATTGAGCCGGTGCTCGATGCGGCTTTCCTCGAAATGGATAAGCCGGTTCACCAGATAACTGTGGAAGAACGCCATCGTTTGGGACAGACTTTGCAGCATTTGCCGCTGACTATTACCAAAGCCAGACCGATAGCGGAGGCCATCGTGACGGCAGGCGGGATTTCCGTTAAGGAAATCAATCCCAAGACCATGGAGTCCAAACTCGTCAAAGGCTTGTACTTTGCCGGCGAAGTGGTGGATGTGGACGCCTATACCGGCGGCTACAATCTGCAGGCGGCATTTTCCATGGGCGCGGCCGCCGGCAACT
>CADAAS010000162.1 GCA_902785885.1 Pseudoselenomonas ruminantium | reverse complement strand
AAGATCGCTGCCTGCAAGTGCGTGACGGACGCTGGTGCAGACTTCATCAAGACGTCCACGGGCTTTGGTTCCAAGGGTGCAACGCTTGAGGATATCAAGCTCTTCAAGGAACATATCGGTGAAGGCGTACAGATGAAGGCTGCGGGCGGCATTCATACCCGCGAGGAAATGGAAGGGTTTATCGCAGCTGGCTGCACGCGCCTGGGTGCCAGCGCTGCGGTAAAGGTTTTGAAGGATGAGGTGACCAAATAATGGGGAAGTTCAAAAGAGCATTTGTGATTGTTCTGGACAGCTATGGTATCGGCAATGAGCCGGATGCTGCAGACTTTGGCGATGGCGTTTGCAACACCTTAAAATCCATTGTGGCATCGGACAAGTACGATACGCCGAACATGAAGAAACTGGGGCTGTTCAATATTGATGGCGTTGGCTGCGGTGAACCGGTAGAAAAGCCGCTGGGTTCCTTTGCCCGCCTGCGTGAGCTTTCCCGCGGCAAGGATACGACCACGGGCCATTGGGAAATCGCCGGCATTGTTTCCGAGCGTCCCATGCCGACCTATCCGGATGGCTTCCCGGCTGACCTGATTGAAAAGCTCGAAAAAGCGTTTGGCAAGAAGATTCTCTGCAACAAGCCTTATTCCGGCACGGCAGTTATCCATGACTATGGCCGGGAACAGGAAAAAACGGGCGGCCTTATCGTTTACACCTCCGCTGACAGCGTGTTCCAGATTGCCGCCAATGAAGCGGATGTTCCTGTGGATGAGCTCTATGGCTACTGCAAGACGGCTCGTGAAATCCTGCAGGGTGAGCATGGCGTAGGCCGTGTCATTGCCCGTCCGTATGTGGGCAAGTTCCCGGATTATCAGCGTACTTCCCGCCGTCATGACTTCTCGCTTGACCCCACGGGCGATACCATGATGGACGCTCTGCGCCGTAAAGGCCTGGAAACCATTGGGGTAGGCAAGATTTCCGATATCTTTGCCGGCCGCAATGTCAACCGTTCCTTGGGGATCAACAAGGATAACGTGGATGGCATGGAAAAGACCTTGAAGGTAATGGATGAGGACTTTGAGGGTCTGTGCTTTGTCAACCTTGTAGACTTTGATATGCAGTATGGTCATCGCCGTGATATCGACGGTTATGCTGAGGCTGCTACGGTATTTGACAAGCAGCTCGGCGAATTCATGGCCAAGATGCGCGATGATGATGTGCTCATGATTACGGCTGACCATGGCTGCGATCCGGGCGCTCCGGGCACGGACCACACGCGTGAATACATCCCCCTGCTCATCTATGGCAAGCATGTCAAGGAAGGCGTAAACCTGGGCACTTATCCGACCTTCGCCATGATTGGTGCAACGATTTCCGATATGTTTGACTGTGACCTGAAAACGAAAGGCGAGAGCCTGCTCCCGCGCTTTATCAAAGACTAAATATAACCAATAGAAAAGAGGCTTTTTCTACTATGAGAATGTATGACCTGATTACCAAAAAGAAACACGGCGAAGTACTGACGGATGCCGAAATTCAGTACATGATTGATGGTTATGTAAAGGGTGAAATTCCCGATTATCAGATGTCCTCCATGCTGATGGCTATCTGGTTCAAGGGCATGAATGACCATGAAATCACCCAGCTCACGATGGTAATGGCTAAATCCGGCGATATGATTGACCTGTCCGCTATTGCCGGCAAAAAGGTTGATAAACATTCCACCGGCGGTGTAGGCGATAAGACGACGTTGATTGTTGGACCGATTGTGGCAGCCTGCGGCGGCAAAGTGGCCAAGATGAGCGGCCGCGGCCTCGGTCATACCGGCGGTACGGTAGATAAGCTGGAATCCATTCCGGGTTATAAGACGGCCCTTGACCGCAAGGAATTCTTCGATACGGTCAACAAATGCGGCATCAGCCTTATCGGCCAGTCCGGCAACCTTGCTCCGGCTGACAAGAAACTCTATGCTCTCCGTGATGTAACGGCAACGGTTGACTGCATTCCCCTGATTGCTTCTTCCATCATGAGCAAGAAACTGGCTGCAGGCAGCGACTGTATCCTGCTCGATGTAAAGACCGGCAGCGGTGCATTCATGAAGACGCTGGATGACTCCATCAAACTGGCACAGACCATGGTGGCTATCGGTGAAGGCGCAGGCCGTCGTACGGTGGCACTCATTACCGATATGGATACGCCGCTGGGCCTGGGCATCGGCAACAGCCTCGAAGTGATTGAATCCATGGACGTACTGAAGGGCAAAGGTCCGAAGGATTTGACGGAAGTTTCCCTGCAGCTGGCCTCCAATATGCTCTATCTGGTGGGCAAAGGCACGCCGGAAGAATGTCGCAAGATGGCCGAAAAAGCCATTGAAGATGGTTCTGCTTTCGAAACCTTCTGCACGATGGTTAAGGAACAGGGCGGCGATGACAGCGTGCTGCGCGATTACAGCAAGTTCGCACAGGCTCCCTTCAAGGGTGAAATCAAGGCTGAAAAAGATGGTTTCATCACCAAGATGAACGCAGAAGCTATCGGCGAAATGTCCGTAGTTCTCGGTGCTGGCCGTGAGACCAAGGAAAGCGATATTGATTTCTCCGCTGGCCTGATTCTCCATAAGAAATATGGTGATGAAGTGAAGAAGGGCGATGTGCTCGTTACCCTCTACACGTCGAAGGAAGCAGCGCTGAAGGGTGCTGAAGAGATGTACCGTGAAGCAGTTGTCATCGACAGCAGCGCTCCGGAGAAGAAACCTCTGGTATATGCCCGCGTGGAAAAAGATAAAGTCGAAAAATACTAAGCATTAAAGGTGGCTGCCCCCTGCCCCTAAAGGGGGCAGCTGTTTTACCGGAAATTGTCATACAATTATGTATTGAAGGAGTGTTTTTACTGTGGAGGATAAAGAATTAATCGCTGCGGCGAAAAAATATCGTGAATTTTCCTACAGCCCGTATTCCAAATTCAAGGTTGGTGCGGCTGTGCTGACGAAAAAAGGCAATGTATACGGTGGCTGCAATGTGGAAAATTCCAGCTTCCCGGTTACGAATTGTGCAGAGCGTACGGCTATTTTCAAGGCGGTATCGGAAGGGGAACAGGAGTTTGAGGCCATTGCCCTCATCGCCGATACTCCGGGTCCTTGCTCCCCTTGCGGAGCCTGTCGCCAGGCAATGGTAGAGTTCAAGATTCCGAAAATCATCATGGCGAATATGAAGGGCGATGTGAAGGTCGTTACCCTTGAAGAACTCATGCCATACGCCTTTACGGAATTCTAAGTTATTGACAAATACATATGGTTTGTGCGAAAATAGGACACATGTCCTACAATCTATAAATCATCAAAGGGGAATTTATAATGTTACTAGTTGTAAACTTAATCGGTGTTGCCGTATTTTTAGGCATCGGCATCCTGCTGTCCAAAAAGCGTAATGCCATTCAGTGGCGCTGCGTAGGAGCTCTTTTGGCCCTTAACGTATTTTTGGCCTGGTTCCTGACGTCCTTCTCCATCGGCCGCGAGATTATCGTGGCTGCTGCTGCCGGCTTTAACTGGCTGATCAGCGTGGCTTATGAAGGTATTGCGTTTGCTTTCCCGGATTGGGTACATGTACCGCAGATGAACTTCTTTACATCCGCATTGCTGCCAATCCTCCTCGTTGTGCCGATGTTCGATATTCTGACGTATATCGGTGTGCTGCCCTTCATCATCAAATGGGTAGGCAAGGCTTTGGCTTTCCTGACGCATGCGCCGAAGTTCGAATCCTTCTTCGCCATTGAAATGATGTTCCTGGGCAATACGGAAGCTCTGGCCGTATCCAGCCTGCAGTTGAAGCGCATGAAAGCTGACCGCTGCCTGACGCTGGCCATGATGTCCATGAGCTGCATCACGGCTGCCATGGTTGGTATTTACACCAAGATGATGCCGGGTGAATTCATCATCACGGCTATTCCTCTGAACGTTATCAACGCACTTATCGTTACGAACATTCTTCATCCGGTTAAGATTACCGAAGAAGAAGATACTGTTGCTCGTGTAGATGATGATGGTGCAGAACGTGAACCGTTCTTCTCCTTCCTCGGCAACTCCATCCTGGGTGCAGGCCGTCTGGTACTCATCATCTGCGCTAACGTTATCGCTTTCGTTGCCTTGGCAAAACTCATCGATATGCTGTTGGTGTTGATTCATCCGGCCGTTACGCTCGAAAACATCCTCGGCTGCATCATGTTCCCCTTTGCCTGGCTTATGGGCCTGGAGAGCGGGGAAGCTTTCCAGCTGGCACAGTACATGGGCACGAAGCTCGTAACCAACGAATTTGTGGTTATGCTCAGCGTACAGGACATCATGGGCCAGTTCAGCCAGCACATGCAGGGCGTACTCACGGTGTTTGTTACCTCCTTTGCTAACTTCTCCACGTTGGGCATGATTATCGGCTGCTTCAAGGGCCTGGTTGATGATGACAAGAACCAGCTCATTTCCCGCAATGTTGGTTACATGCTGCTGTCCGGTATTCTGGTTTCCCTGCTGTCTGCAGGCATTGCCGGTCTGTTCATTTGGTAATTTCATAACGACGTTAAAAGCCTTCCTTCGGGAGGGCTTTTTTGTGGTTTGAAATATTTTCCTAGTCAAGGACGGGCGGGGGCGTTATAATGAGAATGATTGCTTTCAAGGATAACGAGGTGATGGAATGATTAAATTAATCATGTCGGATATGGATGGTACGTTGCTGGATGAAAATAGCCGTTTGCCGAAAGGGTTTGCCGATATTGCCCGGCAGCTCAAGGAAAAAGGCGTGATTTTTGCGCCCTGTTCGGGTCGGCAGTATTATTCCCTGCTGGACACCTTTAAAGGTTATGAAGACGAATTTCTGTTCCTGGCGGAAAACGGGACGATGGTGCGTTATCATGGGAAAGAACTTTTTTCCAGCACCATGCGGCGTCCGTTGGGGCTGAAAGCCCTGCAGGCCACGGCGGCTTTGCCCGGAATCTACGAAGTGTTCTGCGGCAAAAAAGATGCCTATGTGTGCAAAAATCGCATGACGGATGAATTTGCAGCAGAGTTGAATAAATATTATACGCATTCGGCTGTGGTGGATAGCTGGGATGATGTGGAGGATGAAATGATCAAGGCCTCCTTCTTTGATGCCACCGGGAAAGCGGGCGAACGCATTATGCCTGTTCTGCAGAAATTTGCCGGGCCGTTCCAGATTGCCTTGTCCAGCGATTACTGGGTTGATGTGATGAATTATGATATCAACAAGGGGATTGCCATTCAGCAAGGTGCAGAAAAAGCTGCACATTGCGCCCATGGAATGTGCAGCCTTTGGCGACTTTATGAACGATGCCGAGATGATGAGTTCCGTTTATTACAGCTTTGCCATGGAAAATGCGCATCCCAAAATCAAGGAGCTGGCCCGCTATCAGACAGCCAGCAACAGGGAATACGGCGTTTTGCAGGGCATTCAGAAGCTGATTGACGACGATTTATGTGGGTGACGTGAGATCATGCGGGCAGATTACCATATGCATTTTGAAAAAGGCTCCTATGATGAGGAGTGGGTGGAGGGCTTTTTCCATCAGGCAAAGCTTTTGGGGCTGGAGGAAATCGGCATTTCCGAGCACTCCCATACTTTCCCGGAATTTGAGAGCCTCTACTATGATGATTTGATTTTGGACGACAGCTTTATCGGCCAGTTCCAGAAAAAATGGCTCAAGACAAATAAGTTTAAATACACGCTGGATGAATACTTTGCCTTTATGGCTAAGCTCAAGAAAAAGCACACGGTCAAGACTGGCATTGAGGTGTGCAACTTCCAGAATCAGGATGCTGTGCGGGATATTTTGAAGGATTATCCGTTTGATTATGTGATTGGCTCGGTGCATTTCCTGAATGGCTGGGCCTATGATTCGGCGGAAATCATGGCACAGTGGGACAAGGAAGACTTGGCTGATGTGTATGAGGCGTACACGCAGGAGGTCGAAAAACTGGCGGCATCCGGTCTCTATGATGTTTTGGGGCATCCGTACAATATCCGTCTGTTCCACTATATCCCTGAATTTGATGCTACGCCGTATCTGATTCGGGCGGTGGCGGCACTCAAGAAGGCCAATATGGTGGTGGATGTCAATACGGGGACGTTCTACCGCTACCCGATTGCAGAGATTACGCCTTACTACAAGTTTATGCGCGTAGCTTCGCGGGAGGGGCTGCCGATTGTCATCACTTCGGATGCGCATAAGCCGGAGGACTGCGGTGCCTACCATGATGAGGCCGTGAATTATGCCCGTTCGTATGGTTACGAACAGACGATACGGTTTACCCAGCGGCAACGGGAAGTTGTGCCTCTTGAGTAAAAAACACTAAATCGGGAGGGAAAATTGCAGTTTGTCGGGGAGTTCAGTTCGTGGTAAAGGTATCCTGTTTATGCGTAGGCAGGGGCGAACGGGGAGTGCTTTTTCTGTTTCCCGCTAAACGACCCCCTCGCAAAATAGAGCTGTCCAGCTGCTTGCGCCGGGCAGGCCAACGGCGCTGCTTTCAGCGTATTTGCTTAGCTGCTTCCTACGGGGGCCGGCCTTCACTGCGTTCAGGCAGTCGCTCCTAACAGAAAAAGCACTCCCCGTCCGCCCCAAGCTACGGATTAAACTATTGCTACTAAATCGTTGCTCCCGTCACAAGAACATCGATGTACTTGTTGCTTATCATAACAACATAGCCACACGATACATACATAACTTTTGAGAGAGAGCAGTTTATTTATCCAAAGCTGCGATTTAGCCTATTGACACGAACTCGTTGCTCCTGTAACAAGAATATCGATGTACTTGCTGCTTGTCACTACGAAAATGACGGTTTGTACGGACATCGCTGAGGGTGGAGGTGGTGATGCTTTTCGCCGTGGAACGACTGTCCGAACGAAGTGAGGACTGGCCCACAAACGGCACAGACTAAATACTGGGCTGAACATACGCGCCGCCGGTCTTGCCCGGCGCAGGTGACTAAAAAGCTCATACATTTCCTTGTGGGTCATTTCGTGCAACGGCGAAAAGTATTACCACCTCTGCCCAAACTGAGCTGTAACAAAAAAATTCAGCACGTACTGGCAAACTGCAATTTGCCAAAAGTCCGTTGACCATTTTACGTCAACGGACTTTTACTGTTAAGAGGCTTTCAGCGCCCTATAAATAATCAGACAATAAAATAATTTTAAAACATATTGACAAGCGGAGGGGTTAGGAGTAAAATTAAGGTGTATCAGTAATTGAAGCTTATATGCAGAACTGAAAAATATCTGAAAATTTTTCCATATTTTCATCAAAAAGCCCTTAAGTATTTTCAGAAAATATCGATATAACTTGTAGAAGAAACCCTGGGGCAAGATACAGGGGATTGTACTTGCAGTGGTCAGCTGGTGAGGAGACCGTGGATGGTTAATCCATCAAAAGCCAGTTGCTATCACGAGTTTTTGATACAAGGAGAGATATATCATGAAAGTACAAATTTGTTCGCAATGGATGGAAGAAGTTTTTATCCCTGTTCGCGTCAAACAGTTCACCAAGGCTGCTAAACTCTTAGGTTATAGCGACTTTAAGTCTTATGCAGGTGGAAATGACATGGACGACCTGGTTCAGATGGGCCGCAAGTCTGTTGAACGGCAGGTAGTAGCTGAATGGCTCGATGGCCGTGGTATTGCTGGTGAGACTGCCGGGGTCGCCTGATGGAAATATGGAAAAAGGGCACTCCCCGCTAAGGTGGGAAGTGCCCACTATTTTTTTGTCTTTAATTCAGCTTTTGTTTGGAAGGCGGTATGGGAATGGAAAGCGGCACTTCGATAACAGAGCTGGCAGCCTCGCGCATCTGCGCGGGGCTTTTTTGTGCCCAGATGGTCTGAATGGCAAGCCGCAGGGCTGCTTCGTCATAGGGCGATTTCGTTTGTGCGGCAACGTGTTTTTGGAGAATGACCATAAAGTCGGCGGGGATGGGGACATCACGCTGGGCCAGCAGTATTTGCAGGGTGGTATCGACCAGATAGAGGTGCAGGGTGTTGTCGGCCATGCTCTTTTCGGTGGGCAGCAGTTCCGGCTTTATGCCAAGAAGTGAGAAGGGGGCATCGCCCCAGCCTTCCTTGAAGATGCCGTCAATCTGATAGAGGAAGAACAGCAGGCCGTTTTGTTCGTAGAGGGCCAGTTCCATCTTGCCGGTGCGGAAGGCCTCGGCGGCAATGACATCATGGCGGGAGAGTTGCAGGATAAACATGCAGCCGTTGGCATCAATTTGGAATAGGCCGCCGTCTTGCTGGTTTTTGATGGGCAGGGGGAATTTTTCCCCGACCTGAAAGTTTGCGTAATTGCTCATTTGTGTCACTCCTTTGTATTTGTTCTTTCCTAGTGTATCATATTTTGCGAGGGATGTGCTATACTGATTACAGATGAGGTTGGAGGAGGAATGGTCAATTGACTCTTAATGATACAACACGGGGCAATCGTTTGCACATTGGCTTGTTTGGCCGTCGCAATGCGGGGAAGTCCTCGCTTTTAAATGCGTTGACCGGTCAATCCGTGGCTACTGTTTCGGCTGTGCCGGGGACAACCACGGACCCGGTTTATAAGGCCATGGAACTGCATGGCGTTGGGCCGGTGGTGTTTATTGACACGGCGGGCTTTGATGATGAAGGCGAACTGGGGCAGCTTCGGGTGGAGAAGACGGAGCAGGCGGCACGGGAGACGGATATTGCCTTGCTGTTATTCAGTGGATTGGACATGGCAGAGGAGTTGAAGTGGTTGGCGATTTTCCGCCAGCAGAAGACACCGGTGATTTTGGTGGTCAGCTGCATTGATGAGCAGGAAGACGCCGGTGAGGTGCTGGCCAGGGCTGTGGAGGCGGCTGCCGCTGTCCGTCCGTTGCGGGTTAGTGCCAGGGAAAAGCAGGGCTTGGAAGAATTGCGTCAGGAGATAATCCGGGCCTTGCCGGAGGATTATGAGCAGCCGTCCATTACCGGGGATTTATGCCAGGCCAGGGATACGGTGGTGCTCGTGATGCCACAGGATATCCAGGCGCCTAAGGGGCGGCTGATCTTGCCGCAGGTGCAGGTCTTGCGGGAACTTTTGGACAAGGGCTGTCAGGCTGTTTGCTGCACAACGGACAGGCTGAAGGAAACTTTAGCTAAGCTAAAGGAACCGCCGCAGCTGATTATCACCGATTCACAGGCGTTTAAGGAGGTTTATCCGTTAAAGCCGGATGACACGTTGCTGACGTCTTTTTCGGTGCTGTTTGCGGCTTTTAAGGGGGATATGGATTATTTCCTGCAGGGAGCAGGGAAATTGCTGACACTTAAGCCGACGGCGCGCATTCTCATCGCTGAGGCCTGCACGCACAAGCCGTTGCAGGAGGATATCGGGCGGGTAAAGCTGCCCCGCCTGCTGCGCAAGAAATTCGGTGATGGACTGCAGATGGAGATTGTCTCCGGCAAGGATTTTCCGCGTGATTTAACGGGGGTTGACCTGGTCATTCATTGCGGGGCTTGTATGTTTAACCGCAAATACGTTTTGAACCGCGTGCGGGAGGCAAAAGCGCAGGGGATAGCCATGACCAACTATGGCCTTTCCATAGCTGCCCTTTTGGGGATTTTGCCGATGGTAGCATTGCCCAATGGAAAAAAATACGCTACAATGAAAGACAGGCATTAAATTCAAGGAGATTAAACAGGGGTGAACACTATGGATAAACGAATGTATGATTTTATTGGAATGAGCCTTTTGGCTGGTTCCCTTTTTATGATTAATCCACAGCCGGTGCTGGCTGCGCATATCGACTTTGCCAATCAGCAGGCTGCTGCCGCAGAAACGGGCAGCCAGGCGGAAAGCAAGGAACAGCAGTGGTATTGGCTGGCCTCGGATGATAATTACAGCAAGTATTATGACCCGGAGTCCGTGGTGGTGACCCGTACGGTGGAAACGGCCCATGGCCAGGTTCCTACAGAAATTCAGGTATGGACAAAGACGTCTTATAGTTATGGCGGGGCAAAGGATACTTTGGCCGCGTATGGGCTTAGCGATAAATATCCGGATGCAGCGAAATTGAATTTCAGCACGGCACAACTGGTTATCCGCCCCCAGTTCCGCACGGTGCAGTGCGTTGCCGAACATTTTTACGATAAAAATGGTGAGGTAATCTGGTCGGAGGCGAATCCCGCCGCCAAGGAAAAGGAAATCAACTCGCAGAATTTCAATGAGGATTTCTATGCGGCAGCTGTAGACCAGGCCTTTCATCAGAGCGGGGAGAGGGAACGGGTCAATGCGAAAAACCGCTGGCTGACCGTATTTGATTCCACGTCGCCGGATGGTGTCTATACGCACATCAAGGTCGATACATCCACCATGCGCATGCAGGGCAGCAACCTGGTGTTCTGGCAGTGGCAGGAAGTGAAGGACAGCAATGGCCAGGTGATGGAAATCAAGT
>CADAAS010000161.1 GCA_902785885.1 Pseudoselenomonas ruminantium | reverse complement strand
TGCTGTGATGATAAGCGACAAGTACATCGATGTTCTTGTTACGGGAGCAACGAGTTCGTAGCAATTGTACAGAGCGTAGCTTGGGGCGAACGGGGAGTGCTTTTTCTGTTAGGAGCGACTGCCTGAACGAAGTGAAGGCCGGCCCCATGTAGAACGAGGCTAGGATAATACGTTGAAAGAAGCGCCGTTGGTCTGCCCGGCGCGAGTAGCTGGACAGCTCTATTTTGCGAGGGGGTCGTTTAGCGGGAAACAGAAAAAGCACTCCCCGTTCGCCCCTGACAACGTATGAACAAGATACCTTTACCACGAACTGAACTCCCCGACAAACTGCAATTTGTTAAAAGAAGATGTTACATTCAAACAGTCTGTTCCAGGGATGGGTAATCTGTAATTTTTCCAACGAAAAACCAGCGGGCAGGCTGATGTTTTGTTGGGCAAAATCCTTTAAAAGTATCGTGCCCTGTGTTGCGGCAAAGTCGCGGGCACCATCCAGGTTGCCGGTGGACTGGTTATAGCCAGGCTGGCTCCATACGGCGCTGCCAAGGCTCTGGCGGACATTGGCCTGATAGCCCCAGTCCTCCAAATAGCGGGCCAGCATCAGTTCTTCCCGTGCCGGCCTGTCCATCCATTTAGCAAGCATTCCTGTGCCGAGCAGGAAGCCCGTGGTGTTGGTGGCGGTGTTCCAGCCGCCGTAGGCAAGCAGCTTGAACTGCAAATCGGCCTTGTGCAGTTCATTCATCAGGGCATTGTCCGCACCGTTGCCGTAGGCGATATCGGCTATGGCTGTGGGATAGCCTTTTCCGACAAAGTCCTTGACCATATTGATAAAAGGCATGGTGCCTTTGCGGGGCTTAATGGTGTTGTCCGGGTTATTGGCAGCACCAGTTTTGCCGTCCGGATTGGTGTTAATGGCCATGATGAGTTCAGCGCGTTCCGGTACAGGAACCTGCATCCCGCCGGCCGCGATAATGGTGTTGTCCATATCGTCGCCGATTTTTTCGTTGCAATAAGCGGGGATGGTGTCGCGCCCCTTGCCGATATTGTAAGCCGTGTAGACAAAGGGTATATCCCGCTTGTCGTCAAGGATAGCCCGGCAGAGCATGACCATGCCGAGTTCATCGGCGCCGGAGGTTATCTGCACCTTCGTTTTGCCAATGTTTTTGCCGTACTCCTGCAGATGGCGAATTTCATAATGGGTCTGGGAATAAAAAGCGCCATCATCGCCGCCTAAAAACAGGAAGGATAAATTATTTGCGCGGGTGAGGTCCATCAGGGCCTTATTGGCGTTGAAGTTGAGGTTGTGGCGGTGTGTCCAGTCCTCCATTACCGCCGGGGCGATTTCCTGTTCGAGTTTTTGCATTTCCCGCTGTTCTTTTTTGGAAGCCTTGCCCATTTCGGCTTTATCGCGGAGTGCACTGTAGTCGCGGATTTTTACGGCGTTCTGCTGATAAATTGCCGGCTCCATGCCCGCACCAGAATGGTTTGCGGTTAAAAGCGTCCGCAAAATGGTGCCAAAGCCATAAACGGGCAGGCGGGGGAAATCTTCATGGAGTTTTTGAAAACGGCTTACGCGGTCGGTGATTTGCTCTTGCGTTAATTCGTGATTGCGGGAGCCGACGAGACTGCCGTAGAGCATGGCGTCGGTGGAAACAACTGCGGCTTTTGCTCCGGGGGCATTTTCCCGCAGCCACTGCCAAAGCCCGTCCGGGTCGCCGTGCTGCTCACGGGTGCCGAGCAAGGTTTCGGGCGGGACGACGATGTTATAGCCGGCCTTTTCGGCGACCTCACGGGTTTCCTTGTCCGTGATGGGACGGTTGTCGAGCGGAATAAAGATGATTTTCTTGCCCTGAACTGCCGGGGCGGCTGCTGTGGGGGGTAAATTGCCGGGCAGCAGGGTCAGGCATAGGGCAATGGAAAGTAGCGTAAATATTTTTTTCAATTCGATAGACCTCCTTTGTTGCATATATAAAATACCATATTTTTATTCGTGGTGAAAGGTTTGTATTCCTGCTTTTTGAGTAAGTTTGTACTGGGGGAGGGGGCATATTTTGCGGGTTCCACTAAATGTCTGGCATGAGAATGTCGTGCCTTATAGGTGCTTGCGCCGGTTACCACGGCGCATTGACATCCTGGCTTGTTGTCTTTTCGTGGAGCCAGCCAGCGGAGCAGTCGTTCCACCCGCAAAATATGCCCCCTCCCCCAAGTCGCTGCTTGTTTTTTCCGTACGAAGTTTTATGCGCAAGTCCTTCTTTTATGGTATAATGCTTTCATAAATCTATGACAGTTGAATTGAAGTGATTTTTATGATAAAGCACAATTTGAGCAACAGAAAATGATGAGTGCTATGGCAAATAGCAACGGCCGCAAAAGCGGCAGGAGCGGGGGCATGATTGGCGGGCGGAGCGATTGCTTTGCTGGCTGGCAAGATTAAAAAACTGGACAAAACGATGTCAATGCGCCGTGGTGACCGGCGCAGGTAACTGGATTTACGAACCCATCATGCCAGACATTTAGCGAAGCCCGCCAATTATGCCCCCGCTCTTGCCTCGTATTAACAATTACCAAGAACAGGAGAAAGGTAATCAAAAAAATGAGCAATTTTATAGACCTCGGCATCAGCGAAGCGTTAGCCGCTGTTTTAACGAAACAGAATATCGAATCCCCTATGCAGGTGCAGGAGGCGGTCATTCCCAAAGTAATGGGCGGCGGCAATCTGGTAGCCCAGGCCCCCACGGGCACAGGCAAAACGCTGGCCTATTTGCTGCCGGTTTTGCAGAAAATTGATGCGGAATCCCGCGATGTACAGGCTGTTATTTTGGCGCCGACCTATGAGCTGGCCATGCAGATTACCAATGTGGCCCGCGACCTTGCGCAGGGGGCAAACCTCGGCATCAAGGTGCAGGGGCTTATCGGCGGGGCGAATATCGCCCGTCAAATGGATAAGCTGAAAGACAAGCCACAGCTGATTGTGGGTTCTGCCGGCCGCATTATCGAGCTGGCGCAAAAGAATAAATTGAAGCTGCACAAGGTTAAAATGCTGGTACTGGACGAATTTGACCGGCTGTTTGATGACCAGAATATGACTAACACGGCAGATGTTGTGCGTCTGCTGCCTGAAGACCGTCAGGTGGTGATGGTTTCGGCAACCGCCCCGAAAAAGGCGTTGGAGCGGGCTGATTTCCTGCAGCATCCGGAAGTGATTAAGGTCGAGGCAGACCCTGCGGTGCAGGCTTTGCGCGAAGACCTCTACCGCATGACGCCGTTCCGCAATAAGGTGGAAACGGTGCGCCATCTGGCACGCCGTCTGGCCGTGAAGCGTGGGCTGGTCTTTATCAATAAGGTCTTTGATGCTGAGCGCATTTTGGCGCAGCTGCGTTATGAAGGCTTTATGGTGGGTACGCTTTTGGGGCACAATAACAAACAGGCTCGCCAGAAGGCGATTGCCGATTTTAAGGCCGGGCGCATTAAGCTCCTGCTGTCCACGGACTTAGCGGCTCGCGGCCTCGATATTCCGGATGTGGACTATGTATTCAACCTCGACCTGCCGGAAAGCAGTGAAATCTATCTGCATCGTGCCGGTCGTACCGCCCGTGCCGGTGCCAAGGGAACGGTTATCACTTTGGCTGACAACAAGGAAGCCTACAAGCTGGAACAGCTCGAAAAGAAACTGGGCATAGCGTTTAAGCCCGTAAAGGGCGGCGACAAGCCTGCACCGTCGAAAAAGAAACCTTCGGTAAAACAGGGCACCGGAAGCGGGCAAAAAAAGACGGCAAATAAAAGCAAGAAACACACTAACCGGCAGGGAAAACGCAAGGCAACGGCGAAGTAAATCAGGTAATAAAGCAAGTAAACGAAAAAATTTGGAGGGAATAACTTTTGGACATTGTGCCGATACTATTGCAGTTAGTACTGGTCGCGTTTTTAATCTTTATGAACGGCTTTTTTGTGGCGGCAGAGTTTGCCTGCGTGAAAATCCGTTCCTCCCGGTTGGAAACCCTGATTGCGGAGGGCAGCCGGCGGGCGGTTTATGCCAAGCGGCTCACCGACCATCTGGATGCGTCGCTGTCGGTCACGCAGCTGGGCATAACACTGGCGTCGCTGGGCCTTGGCTGGGTCGGCGAACCCGTGGTGGCACAGCTGATTCTGCCTTTGACTCACTTGGCCGGTCTTGATGATATGGTTGGACATACCTTGTCGCTGGTGCTGGCGTTTTCCATCATCACGGCGGGGCACATTGTGCTAGGCGAACTTACGCCGAAGACCATGGCCATTCAGAATGTGGAAAAAATCATGCTTTCCGTGGCCCTGCCTATGCTGATTTTTCATAAAATCATGTATCCCTTTGTCTGGCTCTTAAATCATGTGGCCAACTGGGTGACGGCCCGTATGGGTTTTAAGGCTGCCAGTGAAAGCGAGTCGGCACATACCGAAGAAGAAATCCGCCTGCTCATGGAGGAAAGCCACCGGCAGGGGCTGATTGACGATACCGAAGCAGACTTTGTGGACAATGTCTTTGACTTCACGGAACTCAACGTGCGGGAAATCATGACGCCCCGCACGGATATGGTGGTCATTTATCTCGAAGACAGTTGGCAGGACAATATGGATGTCATTCTCTCGGAGCAAATGACCCGTTATCCCATCTGCAAAGAGGATAAAGATCATATTATCGGTTTCCTCCATGTAAAAGACCTCATGAAGGCTATGGCCAGCGGCAAGCGGCCCAATTTCCGCAAGCTGGCACGCAAGGCACTGGTGGTGCCGGAGAGCATGGATGTCAATGTCCTTTTGAAGACCATGCAGGGCAGCCACAGCCAGATGGCCATTGTGGTGGACGAGTACGGCGGCACGGCGGGCATGGTCACGATTGAGGACATCATGGAAGAAATCGTCGGTGATATTCAGGACGAATTTGACGAGGAACGGCCTACGGCAGAAGCGCGGGGAAACAATGTTTACTCGGTGGATGCCAAGATGCTGTTGGAAGAACTCGAAGATATATTGGAACTCACCATTGAAGATGAAGATGTGGACAGCGTAGGGGGCTGGCTCTATGACCAGATTGGCAGTGAGCCGAAAGTCGGCCAGATGGCGGCAGCGCAGGGCAATCTTTTCTACGTGGAAGAAGTGGACGGAGCACGGATTACCCGTGTTTTGATAAAATTAGCTCATGAACTGACAGTGGAGCACGAGGAAATTGTTTAATCTATTTAGGAAAAGAGGAGTGGGTGTGATGAAAAGATTTCGAACACTTATGGGAGTGATGTTAGTCGTTGTGACCATGCTGTGTTTTACCGGCTGTGGCG
>CADAAS010000160.1 GCA_902785885.1 Pseudoselenomonas ruminantium | reverse complement strand
AGCATGGTAAATTTTTTAGCACCAGTCTTGACTTTTCCCCGCATTTTTCTCTCCCGTATCGTTCTAAGCAGAAAAATTTTTCCTGCTAAAAAGCAAAAAAAATCAAAAAATAGCACCTCACAAGCTTTCCCTGTGAGGTGCTATCCTTATGCCATTATAGCCAAATAACGCGTCATTGCCTGTTCCATCATATATTCATAGCACCGGAAAAGGTTATCCAGCACCGAATGATTTTCCTGACAACGTTTCTGATGAAAGAACGCCTGTATCGCCTGACGAGCGGCAATATCGTCTTCATCATAAATGTCCATCAACAAGCTCTTGCTGATCGCATGGTTGCGGCTTTTTTCCTCGGACATGGGCGACAACAACAACTGATACAGCCTGGATATCCGATTAGAAAAATCCTTGACATCTTTAGCGGGGTACTTCTTGAAGTGAATGGACAGAATCTGCCCCACAAGCATCTTCATATCCTCCCACTTGTCCTCATTCATTACCCAGCGTTTCTGATGGCGCAAATCTTTCTCGATATACGCATAGGCCCTCAATCGCTCTGCCCAGGAAGTTGACAACAGCCATCGATAAAAATTCTCCAAAGTAATCCCTCACTTTCTCAGCGACTACCTGACTTCTTATCTTATCGATTCCAGCTCCACCTGAAACCGCTGTTGTCTGACGGTTTCATCTCCCTCTTAATCTCTAATTTCATTCTACACTAATATGTTAATTTTCGCAATAGTTAATCACTGTATACTAAAAAAAAACGCCACCGCACGGATGACGTTTTCCAAAATTATTTATACTCTGCCGCTAATTTTTTGAACAAGGGCAGGGATTTTTCAATGGTTTCCGTTTTTATGCAATAGGCAGCGCGGAAATATCCCGGACAGCCGAAATCTGTGCCCGGCACCAGCAACAGGTCATATTTCTGTGCCCTTTTGCAGAACGCATAATCATCTTCTTCAAGGCACTTGGGGAACAGATAGAAAGCTCCCTGCGGCTTCACGCATTCAAAACCGGCATCAATAAGCCCCTGATAAAGCAGCTGGCCGTTTTTGACATAGGTACTGATATCGGAAGGCTTATCGGCGCAGCGCCCTACTACCAGCTGCCAAAGGGATGGCGCATTCACATGGGTCAGCACGCGGGCGGCACCGGCAACAGCACCATAGATTTTTTCAAAATCCGCCACGCTGTCCGGCACGACGATATAACCGATACGCTCACCGGGCAGGGAGAAGGATTTACTGTAGGAATAGCAGACCAATGTATTGGCGTAGTATTTCGGAATATAGGGTACCGTATACCCTTCAAAAGCAATTTCCCGATAGGGTTCATCAGCTATGATAAAGATGGGATGATTGTATTCTTTTTCCTTGCCCTGCAGGATTTCCGCCAGTTTCTTAATCGTTGCTTCCGAATACACCGCACCGCTGGGATTATTGGGGCTGTTGACGATAACGGCCTTGGTATGATTGGTCACCAGTTTTTCAAAGGCTGCAAAGTCAATCTGCCAGTCCTCCGGCTGCGCAGGCACGACTACCAATTTGCCACCAACGGATTCTACAAAAGCCCGATATTCCGGGAAGAATGGCGCAAAAGTGATGTATTCGTCTTCCGGCTGGGACAAAGCTTTGAAACAAATAGTAATAGATGCGGCTGCGCCAGCCGTCATAAACAGATTTTTCTCCGTGATGTTCATGCCAAAGCGGCTGTTGATGCTGTCAGCCAACGCCTTGCGCACCTGCGGATTACCCGGTGCCACCGTATAGCCATGAATGGCCGCAGGCTCCATATTGGTCAGGATATCTATGGCCGCATCTTTGATAAAATCCGGCGTGGGTACATTGGGATTGCCCAGACTGAAATCGTAGACATTTTCCTCGCCTACTTCAGCAGCCCGCTTTCTGCCGAATTCAAAAATGGTCCGAATCGTAGATTTTTTCGTGCCCAGTTCATACATTTTGTTATTAACCATAGGGATTACCTCACTTATGAAACGAAATATGTTCATTTAGACGAAACACTGTTTACATATTAACATATTCCTGCCCCAAAATAAAGCTTAACGTTGATTTTTTACACAGTAAAATATCGCAGAGCATTCGCCCTGCGATATGTTCACCGATAATGATTTGCTTACTTTGTTCTTACAACATTATCACCATAAATCGTCTTAAATTCATCACGCATGGAAATGGTATTCCAGCCACGCTTATCCGCAAAGGCCTTCAACTTGTCAGCTTTTGCCTTATTTCCCAACTCACGCTCAGTATCATCGCAGAGAACAAAGAAGGATTCACTTGGATATTTATTATCCTGAAGCGTGTATTCCAGCATGCCGCTGTCCCCCATCGAGTTGCCAAACGCCAGCACTGGCTTTTTGCCAATCTGGTTCAAGATAGCAAAAATCTTTGCCGTCTTGCCATTTTCATTGATTGGCTCACCGGAAATAACAATTTTTTCCTGGTACCTATCATAGAAATGGTCTGCCGCCTTATCCGTCCCCATCTTGGTGGACGTGTAGCGAAAATCGCTTGCCGCGATGCGGTCAAAACTGATGGGAATAACATCTCTTAGAAGTTCCCTTGTCGTATCGATACCGCATGCCGAATTAACATATACGACAAAGCCGTTATTCTTCAAGTAGGAAATAATTTCCACCATGGGCAGGTAGAAGGCCTCGCCCCGTTTCAGATTGCTAAGTCCATCTTCGTTGGTATCCATGAATTTGCGCACATACGCCCGATACTCTTCCGGCGTCATTCCCGCATAAGCCTTCGTCAGGTAATTAAATAAGGTCTTGTTTTCCTCTGGCGTAAGCCCTGTCTTATTCATGATTTTGGGCTGAATCTTCTTGGCAAAAGCGACCATTTTCTTATCCGGCTGATAGTTTGGGTCTTCTACCAGAGCACGATGCAAAAACATCATTTCCTGGAAATAGAGCGGTGCAGTTTCACAATAGAACGTACCATCCATGTCAAAAACAGCTACACGGTCAGCCTGCGGGATAAAATTCTTACTCAGCGGATTTGTCGCATTTTCGACAAACTGCACCACTTTCTGTTTGGTTGGCGAATTATCCTGCCAATACTTAAAATCCGCCGGCTTTTCAACTTTAATCGCAGCCACTTCAGCACGCGTTGCCGCCTGACTGACACCACCACAAATAAGCGATGCCGCCAAGAGTCCCGAAAAAATACTTGCACACAACTTTTTGGAATTGTACATTTCTCTTCCTCCTCTAAAACACCTCTTGTCTTTACTTTTTTTCGACATATCCAAAAAAAATCCTTTTTACATCTTTTGCAGCCAAAAAAGAACCCGAAGCGGTAATGCCGCCTCAGGTCCTTATCCTTTATTCACAAAAATATTTCATCGCTGTTTTTTTCCACTCATGTTTGGAGTAGAGCATAACGTGTTTGCTGACCTGGCATTCCTCACCAAGTTTTTTGACCACCTGCTCACATTCCTCACGGCTATGACCATGTACCATGGTATAGAGGTTATAAGGCCAATTGTGCGCAGTATTACGGTCATAACAATGCGTCACCGAAGGGCTGGCCGCCATATGCCTGGCGATTTCATCCAATCGGTCTTCTGGCACTTCCCAAGCCACCAGCACATTGGCCTTAAAACCTACCTCGCGATGACACAATACAGCGCCCATCTTGCGGATTTTCTTCGTCTGCTGCATGGCCTTGACCCGTTCCAGGAATGTTTCTTCGCTGACGCCTACCTGCTCCGCGAGTGTCTTATAGGGTTCAGCTACTAGCGGGAATTCTCCCTGCAGGACACGGACAATGCGTTTATCTAAGTCGGTTAATTCCGTAATGCTTTCTGCGTTCATGTCCCTATCCCTCCTCAATGCAGCTTAAACTGCACATTGATTTTATATTTCTTATTGGCCTTGAGATTCAGCATATCCTCCACGCCGTTTAAGGACTGCACTTCATCCAAAATCCGTGCTTCGGTTTCCAAATCTGGGGTTAAGAGGGTAAACCATAGATTGTAGCGCCCCTCGCGCTCATAATTATGGGTGGCCCCGGGATAGAGATTGATGGCTTCTGCCACGGTCTGCATTTTTGACGGGTCAACCTTCAGCGCCACCAGTGTTCCCTTGTACCCTAGATTGTTGGAATCAAAGAACGTACCAATCCGGCGCAAATATCCCTCTTTTTTTAATTCCTGCACCCGCGTTAAGACCGTCTGTTCGTCCGTATCCAATTCCTCAGCCAGCTTGGCAAACGGCCGGCTGCATACAGGCAGACTCCCCTGCAAAAGGTTTAGCAGGGATTTATCAAAATCCGTCAGCTCCATCATCATGTCCCTCTCCCTTGTCGTTATCGAGATTCTTTCGCAATAGCCATTATTTTAGCACAATATGAATCCGATTCACATTTCTCTGTTCTTATTCTAACAAAGAATCACCGATAACGTCAAGTAAATCTGAACGACCTTCATTTTTTAACGAGGAATAGGGCAGCACGGAAATTTCCTTGATGCCCAGCTTGCGCTTGATGGCGGCGATGTTTTTCGCCCGCTCATTCTTGCCAATCTTGTCCACCTTGGTGGCGATAATCAGCACGGGGATACCGTTATCCACCAGCCAGTTGAACATCTCCACATCAGAAGCCATCGGCTCATGACGGCTGTCGATAAGCTGACAGACAAAGGTGAGGCGCGGCGAGTTCAGCAGGTATTCTTCGATAAACTTCGACCAGATTTTCCGCTTTTCCTTGCCGGTCTTGGCGTAGCCATAACCGGGCAGGTCCACGAGGTAAAAGGCCTTGCGTTCCTCAACCTCGGCAATCTTAACGCCCACTTCAAAGAAATTAATGGTCTGCGTCTTGCCGGGCTGGGAGGACACACGGGCCAGATTATTGACACGGGTCAAGGAATTAATCAGCGAGGACTTCCCCACGTTGGAACGGCCAATAAAAACAATTTCCGGCAGATCGGCTTCGGGGTATTGGTCTTTCTTGACCGCAGAAGCCACATACTGTCCCTGCGTGATAATTACTCTATCCTTCATATATTCATCTCCTTTACATAATAAATTGCAGTTTGTCGTGGAGTTCGATTCGTGGTAAAGGTATCTTGTTCATACGTTGTCAGGGGCGAACGGGGAGTACTTTTTCTGTTTCCCGCTAAACGACCCCCTCGGAAAATAGAGCTGTCCGGTTACCTGCGCCGGGCAGGCCAACGGCGCTGCTTTCAACGTATTTACTTAGCTGTTTCCTACAGGGGCCGGCCTTCACTGCGTTCAGGCAGTCGCTCCTAACAGAAAAAGCACTCCCCGTCCGCCCCAAGTTACGGATTATCCTGTTGCCA
>CADAAS010000159.1 GCA_902785885.1 Pseudoselenomonas ruminantium | reverse complement strand
TGAAATTATTTGATGCCAGCGCCATCGAGAGCGGAACGAACGCTCTGAGCAGCTTTGTGCATCTTTTCGAGTTCATCGTCAGTGAGGTGAACTTCGAAGGAACGCATGATACCATCAGCGCAAACCATACGAGGAATGGAGAGGGCAACGTCCTTGATGCCATATTCGCCTTCGAGAACTGCGGAGCAGGGCAGGATGGTGTGTTCATCATAGAGAACGGACTTGATGAAGCGGCAAGCAGCCATGGCAATACCGGTGTTCGTGAAGCCCTTCTTGTTGATAACATCATAAGCAACCTGAACCAGTTCCTGTTCAACAGCTTCGTGGCTGAGTTTTTCCGTGCGGTGGAAATATTCGTCCAGATCATCAATGGGGAAACCAGCGCAGCCAGTCGTGGACCAAGCAACGAAAGCAGCGTTGCCGTGTTCACCGAGAACATAACCGTTGATGTTCTTCGGGTCAACCTGGTACTTGTCAGCCAGGATGCGACGGAAACGGTAAGTTTCGAGCATCGTACCAGTACCGAGGATGAGGTTGCGCGGATAATCGAACTGCGTGGAAACAACATAAGTAGCAACGTCGAGCGGGTTGGTGATCATGATGATCATGGCTTCCTTCGTGCGCTTAACGATTTCGCCCATAACGGAGCTCATGATCTTAGCGTTGGTGCCAGCCAGCTTCAGGCGGTCCGGAGTCTCGCCCGGGCGGATGGACGGGCCAGCAGTGATAACGATGATGTTTGCATCTTTGCAGTCTTCGTAGTCACCGAGGTGGAATTTGATGTTGGTGCTGTATACGCAGCTCGTTGCATGGCTGGAGTCCTTAGCTTCGCCCCAAGCCTTGTCTTCGTTGAGGTCGATGAGAACTACTTCCGTAGCCAGCTGGAAATCAGCAATCTTGTTTGCAACTGCAGAACCAACGTTGCTGGCGCCGATAACGACGATTTTTCTTCTGTTGTTCATTTTGTTATTACCCCCTGATTGAAATGTGAAATATATCCCTAAGTCGTGTTAATCGTAGCACTATTAATACCTGGTGTCAATACGGAATTGCAAAGAAACAAAAGCCATATTTTTCGCAAAATTGATGAAATATTGTAAATAAAGGGAAAATGTGTAAATTTTTGCAGGGGCAAAAATTAAAGCAGATTTTGTGTTGGAAATTGTTGTAATTAGCGGGGTTTTATTATATATTATAGATTGTTTGTTGTAAAAGAAAGAGAGCTTCGGAAGGAGATTGTTTCATATATGTTTGGTATGTCATTGGATATTGGTATAGACTTGGGCACTGCAAATGTGCTTGTATATGTAAAGGGAAAGGGCATTGTCTTGCGTGAGCCTTCGGTTGTGGCCGTTGACCGGGATACGAACCGAGTGCTGGCTATCGGTGAAGAGGCACGGCAGATGATTGGCCGTACGCCTGGCAATATCGTGGCTATCCGTCCGTTGCGCGAAGGAGTTATCGCAGATTATGACATTACGGAAAGCATGTTGCGCCATTTCATTGAAAAGGTTGTGGGCCGCCGCTTTGTGTTCCGTCCGCGGATTATGATTTGCATTCCTTCGGGATGCACGATGGTGGAACAGCGGGCTGTACAGGAAGCTGCCGAGCAGGCAGGGGCACGCCATACGCAGCTGATTGAAGAACCTTTGGCAGCAGCTTTGGGCGCAGGGCTTGATATCGTTGAGCCGCGTGGCTCGATGGTGGTGGATATCGGCGGTGGCACCACGGATATTGCGGTGATTTCCTTGGGGGGCATCGTTACCAGCGAATCCCTGCGCATTGCCGGCGACAAGTTTGATGAAGACATTGCTGCTTATATAAAGAAGAATTTCAACATCATGGTTGGTGAGCGTACGGCTGAAGAAGTCAAAATGCGTGTCGGTGCGGCCTTTGTTGGCGCCCGCAATGAGGTTTTGGATATCCGGGGCCGGGATATGCTGTCGGGCTTGCCCAAGACCGTGCAGATTACCACGGCACAGGCGGCAGAAGCTACGCATAGCAGCGTAGTAAAGATTGTCAACTGCGTGAAGAAGGTATTGGAAGAAACTCCGCCGGAGCTGGCCGCAGATGTCATGAACTGCGGCATTGTCCTTACGGGCGGCGGCGCAATGCTCTATGGCCTGGATGAACTCATCCGCCGGGAGACGGATATTCCCACGGCGCTTGCAGAGGATGCCATGAGCTGCGTGGCCCTTGGCTGTGGCATGGCGTTGGACAGCTTCGGCAAGTTTGATGGCAAGGCCAAGAACGTAAAAACAGGTCGTTAAAATAAAATATTTTGGCAAAGGCGAAACCCTTGACAGGAGTTTCGCTTTTTTGCGCGAAATATACAGGCAAGGACAAGTTTGGAAGATATTAAGGAGTGACCGATTATGTGGCGTGGCCTTTATACGGCAGGTACGGGCATGATTACGGAATCCAAGCGTACGGATACGCTTGCCAATAATCTTGCTAATGCCAATACTACTGGGTTTAAGCGTGATGAGGCTATTAGCCGGGAGTTTGAGCCTATGTTGATTAAGCGCATCAACGACGGGATAAATAAGAATGATGTGACCAGCTTTAAGCAGTTTCATGTAGGTGAACAGTATCCGACAGTAGGTACTTTGGGATTGGGTTCTTATATTGATGAAATTGCCACGGAACATAGCCAGGGGGCTTTTGAAACCACGGGCAATCCGCTGGACCTGGCGATTTCCGGCAATGGCTTTTTTGCGATTCAGACGGAAAATGGCGTGCGTTATACTCGTGACGGCAATTTTTATAAGTCGGCAAGGGGACAGGTCCAGACGGTTAATGGGCAGATGGTTTTGGGGCGCAATGGCCAGGGGATCACCATTCCAGAGGAAGCTGTCAGCATTATGGTGGGAGCGCAGGGCGAGATTTATGCCGATGGCCAGCAGGTGGGACAGCTGCAGTTCGTGCAGTTCAATAATCGGCGTGCGGTGCTGAAACAGGGGAATAATCTTTATTATCCGCAGGAGGGGGCCCAGCCGCAGCCTGCTACTGGAGAAATTCAGCAGGGGCTTTTGGAGCGCTCGAATACCAATGTGGTATCGGAGATGGTAGAGCTCATCAATAACCATCGCCTGTATGAGGCTGGCTCCAAGTCTGTTACGACACAGGATGCAATGCTCGATAAGTCCGTTAATGATGTAGGACGGGTAAGCTGATTTTTATTTAAGTTTTTGGCTGATTTGTTCGATATATATGGGAGAGGTTCGAGGTGGTACTTTTTTGGCGCAAAGAAAAGTACCCCAATACCCATTCGGTGTACTATTTAAAGGCTTTCCCCTTGAGGGGAAGGGGGACCGCGCTAGCGGTGGATGAGGTGTAAGGAGGTAGCTCACTATGATGAGAGCACTTTGGTCGGCGGCTTCGGGAATGAAGGGGCAGCAGACTAATATGGATGTTATTGCCCACAATATTGCCAACGTGAATACTTACGGCGGCAAGAAGGTGCGGGCTGAATTTCAGGACTTAATTTATCAGACTTTGCGCGATGCTGGGGCGCAGAGCGGGCAGGACAATCAGTATCCCACGGGGCTGCAGGTCGGCCTGGGCACGCGTGTGGCAGCGACGCAGCGCGTGATTGCGCAGGGACCGCTGCAGACTGCGGATAATCCGACGGATGTTGGCATTCAGGGAGAGGGGTATTTCCGCGTTACGCTGCCGGATGGTTCTACGGGATATACCCGTGATGGCTCCTTCAAGCTGGACTCCCAGCGGCGTTTGGTGACAACGGACGGCTATTTGCTTGCTGATGGCATTACCTTTGGTGAAAATTCGCCGGTGGATTCCATTGTCATTGCCGGTGATGGCCAGGTTTCCGAAACGCCGGCAGGCGGCACGCAGCAAAACGTGGGACAGATTACGCTGGCACGGTTTGTGAATCCTGCCGGCCTTACTGCTATCGGCAAGAATCTCTTTATCGTATCCGAGGCATCTGGCCAGGCGATTGAAAGTAACCCTGGAACAGATGGCGCGGGAACGCTTACCCAGGGTACACTGGAAATGAGCAATGTGCAGATTGTGGAAGAAATGGTCAATATGATTGTTTCCCAGCGTGCCTATGAATCCAATTCCAAGGCCATCACGACTTCCGATTCGATGCTGGAAATCGCTAATGGACTCAAACGCTGATGAAAATGAAGAGAAGCCGCTTAGCCATTCGCAGCATATTCTGTATGCTATGGGGTGGCTTCTTCTGTCTGTTTGTTCTTGCTTTTCCGCCGCAGGCAGAAGCTCTTTATGGCGGCGGCATGCAGGCAGAAGTTTTTCCGCAGGCCATCAGTTCGCAGAAATTGGCGGGAATTGCCCGTCAGCAGTTGGCATGTGCTGACGTTGGTCAATGCTCCGGGCACTATACGCCTGCCGGCGGGGAGCCTGCGCTATGAGGCAGGAATTCCCGGACAGATTCGCTATGGCGGCGTGCAGCCGGTACATATACGGATTTATGTCAATGAAAAACTTTATCGGCGGGCAATCTGCTACTACCGGGTGCAGGTCTTTGAAAAAGTGCTGGTAGCGGGGATGGACTTGGGGCTGGAAAAGGCGATTGCGCCCAATGCTGTGCGCGTGGAGGAACGGGAAATAGCAGGCGGGCAGGGACGGTATCTGGAAAAGTATGAGGATATTGCCGGACGCGTGCCGATTCGCTATATTCATATGGGTCAGCCGTTGGAGCAGAATATGCTCCAGAATCCTGTGGTAATCCACTCGGGGGCACCGGTAAAATTGGTGACCAATTATAAGGGCATACAGGTAAGTGCTGAGGGCATCGCCATGCAAAAAGGCCGTGTGGGGGGCAGGATAAAAGTGCGCAATGCCCATTCCTCACGCATTTTGCAGGGGAAGGTTATTGATGCCTCGACAGTGGAGATTGGCTGATGATAAAGGCAGGTAGTGACGATGAAGTTAAAATATAAGAAACAAATTGCCGGAGCATTGGCGGCGGGAACTTTGTTTTTTGCCCTGGCGCCAGTGGCAGATGCCCAGTCGCTGTGGGCGATGTCCGGGGGCAGGACCCGCAATATATTTGCTGACCGCAAGGCGCAGGATGTGGGGGATATCCTCACCATTGTCATTAGTGAGTCTACTTCCATATCGGATACCCGCTCCAGCTCCAACAGCAAGAGCGGGAAGAACTCACTGGATGCTGGCGTGGGCATCTTTGATTTTATCAAGGCTGCATCTATCGGCGGCTCGGATTCCTTTAAGGCGGATGGCTCAGCTGCATCCAAGAACTCCACCCGTGCCAATGTGACCGTGACGGTGGTGGATGTGCAGCCCAATGGCAACCTGGTGCTGGAGGGGACGCAGTCTATCTGGAATAACAAGAATGAGCACAAGATAACCTTTAAGGGGATTTGCCGTCCGGAGGACGTTACGGCGAGCAATACGATTCCCTCGACAAAAATTGCGTCGGCCACGGTGCGGTTTGATGGCAAGGGACCGTTGAATGCCAAGCAGCGGCAGGGCATTCTGACCCAGGTGTTCAACTTCTTGTTCTGACAGGATATGGAGGATTATATGAAAAGAGTATTGGCTTGCTTGCTGGCGGGGGCTTTGGCTTTGGGGATTGTCCCGCCAACAGCCTCGGCAGATAATGCCGTAACCCGGATAAAGGATATCGCCAAAGTGCAGGGGGTACGTTCCAATCAGCTCATGGGCTACGGATTGGTGGTAGGCCTTAACGGCACCGGCGATTCCAATAAGTCCGTGGAAACCGTGCAATCCATAGTGAATATGCTGAAAGCTTATGGGGTGGCGGTAAATCAGGGCTCCCTGAAATCCGACAATGTGGCGGCTGTTATGGTAACCGCCACATTGCCGCCGTTTGTGCGGGAGGGCGATACCATCGATATTACGGTATCGTCCATTGGCGATGCGGACAGCATTCAGGGGGGGACGCTGTTGCAGACCCCGCTCAAGGCCGGCAATGGTGAAGTCTATGCTGTGGCACAGGGGGCTGTGTCTACGGGCGGTTTTGCTGCGGGGCGCGGCGGCGGCAATTCCACGGCAACCAAGAATTTTCCCACAGTCGGCATGACCCCGAATGGTGCCATTGTGGAGCGTACGGTGGAGGACGACTTGGGGCGCAATGGGCGCCTTTCCCTGTCGCTGTCCAATCCGGACTTTACCACGGCTACCCGCATGGCGGCTGCGATTAATTCGCAGTATGGCGGTGTTGCACAGGCGGTAAATCCTGGGCGTATTGATATTAACATTCCCGCATATTACAAGGGCAATGTGGTGGGCTTTGTGGCCTCCATTGAGGAACTGCCGGTTATGCCGGACAAAGTGGCCAAGATTGTGGTGAATGAGCGAACTGGCACCATTGTTATGGGCGGTGATGTTACGGTGGACGAAATTGCCATCACGCAGGGCGGCCTTTCCATACGGGTGCAGAAAAGCACGAATGCCAATCAGCCCGAGCCGTTCAGTTATGGCACGACCATTGTTACCAAAAACAGTGATGTCGAGGTAAAGGAAGACAAGGCGAGCACGGTGGTGCTGCCGGCTACGGCGAACATCAATGATATTGTTGGCGCGCTTAATGCTGTAGGGGCAACGCCGCGTGATACGATTTCCATTTTGCAGGCCATGAAGGCTTCCGGTGCGATTCATGCAGAATTGCAGCTGATTTGATAACAGGTTAAAGGCAGGTGTTGGATATGCAGGTACCACCCTTATATACTTCGGCTTTGGGCGCAGGCGGCAACAACAATTATGCATCGTCACAGGCGGCTGCAGAATCCGCGAAATTCTCCCAGATTTTAAATGAGCTGAAAAATAAAACGGAAGGTGCCTTGAATCCCAAGGAGGCTGAGGCGCTTAAAGCGGCAAAGGATGCGGAAAAACGGGACAAGGACTTGAAAAAGGCCTGTGAAGGCTTCGAGGCAATGTTCCTCAATATGATGTATCGGCAGATGCGGGCTACCGTGCCGGAAGATACGCTTTTTGGGGAGTCCAATGCCTTAAAGATCTTCCAGGACATGCGGGATGACGAGCTGATGAAGAATGTGGCAGCAGGCGGAGGCATCGGCATTGCAGATATGATGTACAAACAGCTAAAGCCGCAGGTTGAAAGTCGCAATGCAGCGCAGAATGTGATAAAATAATGGACGGTGGGACGGCTTTCCTGCCGTCCCTGTTTGTTTTTTAGGAGGTCATTGGTCTTGATGATAAAAAAACGCAGCTTAGCTGCTTTGACATTAGCTGTTTCCCTGCTCGGCGTCCCGCTTTTGGCTGAGGCTGCCGACTTGAATTCTGTCCGCTATCATAGCGGTTCCGAGCATGACCGAATTGTCTTTGACTGGTCATCCATGCCCCGCTATAATGTGACGGTGTCCGGTGACCGGCGGCAGGTCACCATGGATTTTTTTGGTGTGGAACGCCGCAATATAGATGAAAAAAAATTCAGCAGCTCCAGAATTGAAAAGGTGCAGTTCACGGAGAAAAACGGACATTTGCTGGTTACTCTGCGACTCAAGGCAGGCCTGTCCTATCGGGTGGAAAAACTGGCAAACCCAGCCCGGATTTTTATTGATGTGGTGCCGGAAACAGCGAATGTTTCCAAACCGAAAAAAACAGCCATGCAGGCCAAGCCTGCTGTGAAAAAGCCGATGCCGGCAGCTGCGGGCGGCAATGTGCTGAATCTTGATTTTGACGGCCTTTACACGGAGATGGTGGGGCCGGGGCTGGCACGCAGGGAATATGTCTATTGGGATTCTGCAGGGAAGATTTCCGCCTATTTTATTGAGGCCGACAAGAATCTTTACCGTATTAAGCCGGTACTGGCCCGTGGCCGGGTGCCTGGGCTGCAGACTACCAGTGGAATGTCGGATATGACGAATGCGATTGCCGCGGTGAATGCGACTTATTTTGCCGGCAATGGTGATGCAATCGGCATGGTAAAGATTGATGGCGATATGGCCGGCACGACCTATTATCGGCGTACGGCCCTGGGCATTGGCCGGGACGGCAAGCCCTTTATGGGGCAGGTCAGCTATACGGGCACGGTAACGCTAGGGAATGTGACCTTGCCGGTATCCGGGGTGGATGCAGAACGGGGCGAGGACAATCTGACCTTGTACAATCACTGGTATGGCAGCCGCACGGGGACCAATGAATATGGCATGGAATATACGGTAGTGGATGGTGAAGTAACGGCAATAAATAACGGCAATTCGCCCATACCCAAGAATGGCTGTGTCGTATCGGTACATGGTTCGGCAGCAGAGGCTTTTTCCGGGGTGCAGGTTGGCGATAAGGCCGTTATCGAACAGGAAATGAGCAGCCCGTGGAATCAGGCCGTGCATATTATGGGCGCAGGGCCGCGCCTGGTGCAAAACGGCGTGGTCAACGTGACTGCCGGCAATGAGCAGTTTCCGGCGGATATCCGCTATGGCCGCGCCCCGCGCAGTGCGGTGGCCATCCTCAAAAATGGCAATTACCTGTTTGGCGTCGTGGACGGAAGGCAATCTTCCAGCTGTGGGCTCACGTTGACGGATTGGGCCAAGCTGTTGGTCAAGATGGGGGCAAAAGACGCGATGAATCTTGATGGCGGCGGCTCCAGTGCGTTGGTCGTGGGCGGGCTGCTGCAAAACTCTCCCAGTGATGGACGGGAGCGTTCCGTGGGGTCGGCATTGATTCTTACGGAAAAATAATTTTATTTAGGACTTTATACCTATAGTAAAACCATTATGATGGCGGTATAATGAAAGGATAGCAATTATTGCGAGCAAATGAGGTGAATTGTTTTGCGTAAATATATAAGGAAAATGGCGGCTTTAGGAATGGCAGCCATGATGACGATGCTGCCTGCTACGGGATTGGCGCTGGACCCCATTTTGTCCCATGACCAGGTGACGGAAGGGATGGTCGGCACGGCTTACACCGTTATCGACAGCAGTGGCCAGCTGCGGGACTTTCAGGTGGATATCGTGGGCAATATGGAGAACGGCAAAGGTTCGCAGCCGATGATCATGGCCAAGGCCTCCGGCCCGGTGATTGAACAGACCGGTGGGATATTGCAGGGCATGAGTGGCAGCCCCGTATATGTGAATGGCTATCTTATTGGTGCGGTAGCGGCAGGGATCAAGGAAATGACGCCGTATACGTTCTTTATCACGCCGATTGATGAGATGCTGCCATTGTGGTCCATGCCGGACAAGAAGAATAAGACGCATATTTCAACGATCAACATAAAGAAAGAAGCAGAGAAAAGGGAAAAGGCTGCAGCAGAGAAGAAGAAACAAAAGGAGGAGCGGGCCAAATCTGCAGATAAAAAGGTCTATGGAGATGAACTCGTGGATCGGGCGTGGGCGGCAGTAACTGCAGATAAGGAGCAAGCCAAAAAAGGGAAGGAAGCGCCTGCAGCGGAGGCGAAAAACAAGCCTGGCCAGCAGCAGGCAGCAGAAGAAAAGCCGCATGTTGCCGAGGAAAAGCCACAGGATAAGGCAGTCGTAAAGGCTGAGCCCAAGGATGTCATGTATTTTTCCGGCTTTAATCAGGCTGGGCTGGACTTTTTGAAGCGGCAGATTGACCCGCATGGCAGCTTTACATTCCTGCCTATGGGCACGCCCAGCACGGCAGCCATGAACAAGACGGAATATCATGCCACGCTGGAACCGGGGGCGGCTGTCGGCGTTGCCGTAACTTATGGCGATTTTGCCGTGGGCGCAAC
>CADAAS010000158.1 GCA_902785885.1 Pseudoselenomonas ruminantium | reverse complement strand
GATGTACTTGCTGCTTGTCACCGCGAAAATGCCGTTTTATACGAACATCACTTAGGGCGGAGGTGGTGATGCTTTTCGCCGTGGAACGACTGTCCGAACACAGTGAGGACTGGCCCACAAACGGTAGTTCCTAAAAATTGAGCTGAACATACGCGCCGCCGGTCTTGCCCGGCGCAGGTTACTAAAAAGCCCATACATTTACTTGTGGGTCATTTCGTGCAACGGCGAAAAGTATTACCACCTCCGCCCAAACTGAGCTGTAACAAATAAATTCAGCACGTACTGGCAAACTGCAATTTACCGAAAAACTCCGTTGGTGCATAAAGTTACACACCAACGGAGTTTATCCATCAATATATTTTTCCTGCTGCTTATTCCACATCCAAATCTGCCGTCACCTGATAGTAATCGCAGGCATGGGATGTATAATTTTTCACGTTGGCCTTGGAAATCATGCTCATCTTGAGGAAGGAGCAGAACACAAAGGCATGGTCGTCGAGCACGACCTGCTGCATATCGAGCGCCAGCTGTGCGCGCTTGGCTGGGTCAAATTCGCGGCCCAACTGATTTTCCAATGCATCAAGGCGGGCGCTCTTGTACTTGCCCTGATTCTTGGTAGCATTGGAGGTTGCAAACACCGTGAACCAGTATTCCGGGTCACCAGTCGGAGCCTGCACATTTGCCATGGCATAGACATCCCAGGCCTTGGGGTCTTTGACCACCTGATTGTTGTCGGCGGTGTTGTTGATTTCCACCTGCATGCCGATTTCCTTTAATGTTGCCTGTGCAGATTCAGCCAAGAGCGGCAGTTCCTGACGGCTCGGATAGGTCAGCCATTTAATCACGAGTTTTTTGCCGTTCTTTTCGCGGATGCCATCGCCATCCGTATCCACCCAGCCAGCAGTTTCCAATACCTTCTTGGCACCATCAAGGTCAAATTTCTCAGCCTTTGCCTTGTCGCCACCAAAGGCCGGGCCTGCGGGGAATACGCCGTTAGCCGGGAAGCCGTTGCCATCTAAGAGTTTGGTCACGAAGTTTTCCTTGTCAATGCCCATGGCGATGGCCTGGCGTACAGCCGGGTCAGCGCAGACCGAATCCGGGTCGAAATTCATCTTCCCGAAGAAGCAGCGGGAAGTGGAAATCTGGGAGATATTGTACTTGTCATTCTTGAACAGCGGATAGCTTTCATACGCCATGCCGTAAGCGGCCTGCACCTCGCCGGACTGCAGGGCACTTGAAAGCGTGTTGCCGTCCGTAATGGTGCGGATGGTAATCTTGTCGAGCTTCGGCGTGCCACCCCAATAATGCTCATTTTTCTTCAAGACCAGATGGTCGTCCGTCTTGATATCCGTGGCAATGTATGGGCCGGTACCAGCCACGATGCCTTTTTCAAAGCCGGCATCCACATCAATGATGCAGCCATAGGGGTCGCCGAGATAGTTTAAGAGTGCCGGTTTCGGTTCCGTGGTCCTGATGGTAAGTTCCTGACCGTTGGCCTCAATCGAAGCAATCTTCAAATCCTGTGCCGCCCGCTTGTTATTTGCGATAAGGTGCTCAAAGCACTGCTTTACGGCTGCGGCATCCATTTTGCGACCGCTGGAGAAGGTTACATCATCACGCAGGGTGAATTTCCAGGTAAGCTCGTCGACGTTTTCCCACTTGGTTGCCAGCCAGGGCTGAAGCTCCATCTTGTCAGAGTACTTAATCAGCGTCTCACCGATGCCATAGCGAATGCAGGCCCAGCCGGCATAGGCGTTATGCGGATTGACATCCGGTTCCTCATTGGAACTGTTAAAGGTGGTATCGCCGATAACCAGCGCCTTTTCCCCATTGCTTGCGGCCTTGTCACTGCCACAGCCGGCCATAACACCGGCACTCAGGCCAAGCGCCAAGGCTGCGGCCAACAGTTTTTTCCATTTCATTTGCAAAAACTCCCTTCCTGTTTTATAACAATACGCTGTCAATCAGCTTTTGCGTATATTCCTGTTGCGGATGGTTAATCACCGCATCGGGCGTACCTTCCTCAACAATCCTGCCGTTATGCATCACAATTACCCTGTCGCAAAAGTCCTGCACCAGGGCGATATCGTGACAGATAAAGAGATAGGCAATGCCCCTGTCCTGCTGCAGGCGGTCAAGCAGGGCTAAAACCTCGGCCTGCACCGTGACATCCAGTGCCGAAGTCGCTTCATCGAGAATCACAAGCTGCGGCTCAATCGCCAGGGCACGGGCGATTGCCGCCCTTTGGCACTGCCCGCCGCTGACCTCGTAGGGATAGCGGCCAGCAAACTCTGCCGGCAGCTCGCAGAGTTCCAGAAGATTCTCGGTCATTTTCCTTGCCTGCTCCCGGCTTTTGCCATGATTGCGCAGGCTTTCGCTGATACCATCCCCCAGCGTACACCTAGGGTCAAAACTGTCCACGGGATTTTGGAACACCATCTGCATTTGCGTATACGCCTTTTTGAGCTGTGCCCCCTTGGCCTGCGTAATGTCCTCGCCCGCCAAAAAAATCCTGCCCGCAGTCGGCGGAATCAGGCGGGCAATCATGCGCGCCACGGTGGTCTTGCCGCTGCCACTTTCACCGATAATGGCGAGTTTTTCCCCTGCCGAAAGCGTAAAGCTCACATCATCCACCGCGATGATTTCGCCGCCCTCCTGCCGGGGAAAAATCTTTTTAAGATGCCTGACTTGCAGAATCTTGTCCATAGGTTACACCTGACCTCCTGAGCCTGGGCACCGCCGCCAACAGTTTTTGCGTGTACGGCGATTGCGGGTTCGTTAAGATTTCCTTTGCCTTGCCGTATTCCATCACTTCGCCCTGATGGAGCACGAGCATGGTATCGGCCATCGCGCGGATGACGCCGATATTGTGCGTGACCAGAATAATGGCCGTGCCAAACAGTTCCCGCGCCAGCAGCATTTCCTCAATGACCTGTTTCTGCACCATGACATCGAGCGCCGAAGTCGGCTCGTCGGCGAGCAGGATTTTCGGCTTTAAGAGCATTGCCGCCGCCACCGCCGCCCGCTGCTGCATGCCGCCGGAAAGTTCAAAGGGGTAGCTTGCCCAAATGCGCTTAGGCTCGGCAAAGCCGAATCTATGCAGCAGTTCGCAGGCCTCCAGTTCCACAGCCCGCGCGTCGGTATAGCCATGTGCTGCCATCATTTCCTTAATCTGCGTGCCGATACGGCGAATGGGACAAAAGCTGCTGCCCGCCTGCTGAAAAATCATGCCGATTTCGGCACCGCTGATTTTTTGCCGCTCCTTGTCGCTGATATCCGGCAAGTCCAGCCCCTTGTAATAAATATCCCCGCGCGTCACCAACCCCTCGCGACCCAGCATGCCCATGGCCGCCTTGAGGAGCGTGGACTTGCCGCTGCCGCTTTCCCCCACAATGCCGAGGATTTCGCCCTCAGCCACGGAAAAGCTGACATCATGGACAGCGCGTGCACCATTGTAGTGAATATCCACCTGTTCATAACGGATTATTTCTGCCATTGTTACCTCCGTTTCGGGTCGAGATAATCCCGCACCGTATCGCCGAGCAGATTAAAAATCATCACGGAAAAGAAAATTGCAAAGCCCGGTGCCAGCGTCACCCAAGGCTGAGTGGGCAGCAGGTTGCGGGTATCGCTCATCATGCTCCCCCATTCCGGGATAGGCGGCTTGGCGCCCAGCCCCAAAAAGGACAGCCCCGCCAGTTCCATCATCATCGTGCCGATATCGAGCACCGCCGTGACGAGAATCGGCCCGGAGATATTGGGAATGACATGCTTATAAATGAGCTTAAAGGTGCCGCTCCCCGCCATCTTCGCCGCCTGCATAAAGGGCGCTGCCTGCAAGGCCAAGACCTGGCTGCGCGCCAGCCGCGCATATTTGGGCCAGCTGATGGCCGCCAGGGCGAAAATCGCATTATGCACGCCGCCGCCCAGGACAGCGGCGACAGCAAGGGCAAAGACCAGCCCCGGAAACGCAAGGAACATATCCGACAGGCGCATCAGGACGGTGTCGGTTTTCCTGCCCAGCCAGGCACAGATAATGCCGATAAGGCTGCCAAAGAGCGTGATAAAACTCACGAGCAATAAGGTCGAAAAAATGCTGGTCTTGCTGCCTGCAATAACCCTTGAGAGCATGTCCCGACCATAGCGGTCTGTCCCCAAAAGATGCTCCGCTGAAGGTGCCGCTTTCGTCAGGCTCATATCCTGCATATAGGGGTCATAGGGGCAAAGCTGCTCACTGAAAAACGAGGCTACAATCAACAATAAAGCCAGCCCGCCAAAGAAATACAACTTCCTCTGCAAGGTATTTTTCTGCACATTTTGCAGGCGAATCGTCGGTGTCGCTGATGAACTCATTTGCCGTTCACCCCCAGACGAATTCGCGGGTCAAGCTCGTGATAGAGCAAATCCGCCACGAGATTGACCAGAACATAGATAATCGCCATCCACATCACATAGGCCTGAATCATGGGATAATCGCGCATATTGATGGCATCCACCGCCAGTTTCCCCACGCCGTCCCACATAAAGATGCTCTCGACAATGGCTGTGCCGCCCAAAAGATTGCCAATCGAAAGCGCCAGCAGGGTCATAATGGTCAGCATTGCCGCCTTCATCACGTTTTTCCAAAGGATAACGCTGTCGCTTATCCCTCGCGCCTTGGTCCCCAGCACATAATCCTTGCCCAGTTCTTCAAGCACCGCCGAGCGCACCTGCCGCATGTATTTGGCCGACATGGCAATGGCCAGCGTCAGGGTGGGAAGCAAAGCACTTTCCAAGTCCGTACCGCTCGAAATCACCGGCAAAAGCCCCAACTGAATCCCCAAAAACTCCATCAGGAGCATAGCCACAAAAAAATTGGGCATGGCATTCCCCATAAAGCTGCCAAAGCGCAAGACTAAATCCACCGCCCGGTCATGGCGCACCGCCGCCAGTATGCCGCAGGGCAGGGAGATAAGCACCGTCAAGGCAATGGACAGCCCCGTAAGCATAAGGGTTGCCGGCAGTTTTCGCAAAAAAGCCGTGAGCACATTTTCCCCCGTGACAAAGCTAGCCCCCATATCCCCATGCAGCATGGCCCAGAGCCAGTTTACATACTGCTCGCCAAAGGACAGATTGAGCCCAAGCGCCGCCTTGCGCTCGTCAATGATTTCCTGCGCCACTTCCACGCCGCGGTTGCTGTACATTTCCGTCACGGCATCACTGCCGGCCATATACATCAATAAAAACGATAAAAACGTGATTCCGAACAGAATTGGTATCAGTTGTATTAAACGCTTAAAAGCATAGTTCATGCTTGTTATTGCCCCCCATGCAGATAATAATTTAATCATACAAAATTTTTTCCACTTTTTTAAGCCCCATAGGGGGATACAATCTTGGGGCTGGCACCGATAAATTGCAGTTTGTCG
>CADAAS010000157.1 GCA_902785885.1 Pseudoselenomonas ruminantium | reverse complement strand
TCTGTAAAAAACGATCTGTTTCCGCCAACCAGTCCTTCATACTCATAAGTTGTTCGTCTTCGGCCATCAATTCAGCATAATCGATAAACATGGTTACCAATCGGTTGAGCCGGGCGATTTCTTTTTCGTTCAGATAATTCTTCGCCACCAGCGCATCGCTTTTCAGTATTTTCCCTTCCGGCGCTCCTTTCCAGGTGGTTAAGCCCATGGTAGGACTGTCCAGAGTAGCCCGCTCGTTTATCAGCTCCGCTGCGGTTTTTCCGGTCACGGCATAGTGGAGTTTGTTTTGCACAAAAGCATAAAACGCCTTTGTCGTTTCACTGTTTTTGTCGTAGTCATAGCTGCATTGTTCAAAAATATCGGCTATCTTCTGATATGCCCGCCGCTCACTGGCGCGAATCTCCTGAATCTCAGAAATCAGATGGTCGAAATAATCTTCATCAAAAATCTGACCGTTAATCAAACGATTCTTATCCAGCACATAGCCTTGCTTGGCAAAGGTATCCAAAACTTTCGTTGCCCATTGCCGAAACTGGATAGCTCGCTGGGAATTTACACGATATCCTACTGCTATTATTGCTGACAAACTATAAAAATTGTATCGGTATGTCTTTCCGTTATCCGCAACTTGTTCCATTTTGGAACAAGTTGCCAATTCTTCCAATTCACCGCTCTCATAAATTGACTTTAAGTGCTTAGTGACTGCAGGGCGACCTACATCAAATAACTGAGCGATAGCCTTCTGCGTCAGCCACACATCATGGTTCTGCACGCGAACTTCGATAGAATCAGCCCCGGCATCTTTGGTAAATACCAGAAAATCAACTGTACTGTTGCGGATATTAGCCTTATTTTTATCTTTTTCCATCTCTTACTTCCCTTCCTTCACCCCAGCGCCACATCCAAGGTCATCATCAATGTAAATCCCACAGCAAAGGTAATAACGCCGATATTGCTGTGTTCGCCTGCAGACATTTCGGGGATGAGTTCTTCCACCACCACATAAATCATGGCACCGGCGGCGAACGCCAGAAGGTAGGGCAAAACAGGTAGGACAAGGCTGGCGGCGGCAATGGTCAGCAGGGCGCCGATAGGTTCGACTATGCCTGAAAGCATACCGCTGACAAACGCCTTATGCTTGCCCATTCCTTCCGCCCGCAGGGGCAGGGAGATAATCGCGCCTTCAGGAAAGTTCTGGATGGCGATACCGATGGACAGTGCCAATGCCCCGCTCAGCGTGATATCGGCATTGCCCGCCAGCCAGCCGGCAAAGACTACACCTACCGCCATTCCTTCGGGGATATTGTGGAGCGTTACCGCCAGCAGCAGCATGATATTTTTGGGCAGTTTGCATTTTATGCCCTCTGCCTCCTGCGCATCCATATGCAGATGCGGAATGATATGGTCAAGGGCCAGCAGAAAAAGGGTTCCTGCCCAAAAACCGACCGCCGCAGGCAAAAACGCCAGCTTGCCCATATCTGCACTGCCTTCCATCGCAGGAATCAAGAGGCTCCAAACGGACGCCGCCACCATGACGCCGGCAGCAAAGCCGGTCAGCCCCTTTTGCACACCTGGCTTTAATTCTTTTTTCAGTATGTAAACACAGGCGGCACCAAACGTGGTTCCCAAAAAGGGAATCAACAGCCCCTGCAATACTTCGATTGACAAGCAAACACCTCCTTATTCGGCCTTATCCATAGGAACAAAGCTGCCATTCTGCAACAAATAGAGATAGGATTTATCCACCTTGCGCCCTAAAATTGCTTCCACAGCATTTTTATACATATCCAGCTGAATCTGATACCGCCGCCGGATGCGGTCAGGGTCGGTCAGTTTATCGGTTTTATAGTCAATAAGGATAAGCTTGCCATCAGCCGTTTCCGCCAACAGGTCAATAACGCCCTGTGTAAAGACCAGTTCCGTTTCTTCCTGCACTTCGGGATAAAAGTCCTTGGCCTTCAGCATCCGACTGAAAGGCAACTCCCGATAGACATAAGGGGCACTTTGCACCAATCGGCCAATGTCTGAATTGAAGAATCCCTGTATGCCTTTAATGTAGACCACCTTGCCTGCACCTTCCGGCAAAATGCCCTTGGCTTCCATATTGGCTACCTGCTTTTGGATTCCCTGAAAGCTGATATCGCCGGCAAAGTCGAGCCGCTGCATAACCGTATGCATAATGGTACCGCGTTCCATTGCCGAGAGTGTTTTCGCCTGTTCCTGCATAAAGCGCGGGCGCGCCCAGTCAGCAGTATCAACTTCCGTTTTATCGGCTGTTGCCGGTTCTTCTGCCGGGGCTGCTTCCAGTTCCTCATCTTCATTCATCACGATTAACTGCCGGGCGTTTGGCACTTCTTCATCCCAGGCATGGCTTTCGGCAAAGCGCCGTTTGATTTCCGTTACGGTAAGTTTTGCCGGAACACGGGCAAGGCCCCTGTCTGCATACTGCCAGCCCAATATAGCCTCTACCTTATCTTTATTCGGTGATGAAGGCATCGGCGACAGGGCGGCAGCTGCTTGCAGTAAAGCATCCTGCTTGTGTTCTTCTTCTTTGCCATCGGTCACATCTGCTGCCGGACAAAGGTTAATCTTAATCTGCGCTTCAGGCTCCAACTGTTTTTCGAGCCCGCCGGCTGCACTTATACCCGCCATTTCCCATAACGGCGCCGCCGCACTATGACGACTCAAAGCGGCAGCTACCCAATCGAGATAGCTGTCTGCCTTGGCAATGACAAAATCCGGCAGTTGTGCTTCTTCACGTCCAACGTAACCACAATAGCCTTTGGCCTTTTTCTCCGTGTTTTTCGCCGGCAGTACACCGGTCAGAATGAGTTTTTCCCTGGCGCGCGTCATGGCCACATAGAGGATGCGCATTTCTTCGGCCTTGGATTCAGTACGGATTTTCGCCGCTACCGACTGCCAGGGCAGGGATTTATAGATTTGCCGCCCCGCCTTGGATCGCTGGGCAAGGCGCACGCCAATGCCGAGTTCCTTGTGCAGCAGGAACGTTCCCTGCGCATCCCGCAAATTGAATTTCTTGGCCATATCGGCCACAATCACCACGGGGAATTCCAGGCCTTTGCTGCGGTGAATGCTCATAATCCGCACGACGTTTTCACTGGCGCCCAATGTACGGGCAACCGCCAAATCGGTATCCCGTTTCTGCAGATTTTCGATAAAACGCAGGAAACGGAACAGCCCGCGGTAATTGCTCCGTTCAAACTCTGCGGCGCGGTCGGCGAGCATACGCAGGTTCGCCTGCCGCAAGAGACCACCTTTCAGGCCGCCCACATAGTCATAATAGCCGGTTTCACGATAGAGCAGCCAAATGAGTTCCGGCACGCTATGACTGACGGCAAACTCACGCCAGCGGGCCAGTTCTTCCTGAAAAGCAGCCGTACGGGCAGCCAGTTTCTTGGGCAGTTTGCTGTCCAGAGAAAAGCTGGCCAGCAGGCCGTCATACAAATCCCCCGTCGCCGAAGCCAAGCGAATTTTCGTCAATTCCGTCATGGAAAAGCCGCCAATCGGCGAAGCCAGCACAGCCGCTAGTGGAATATCCTGCCGCACGTTGTCAATCACGGTCAGCAGCGCCAAAATCAGGCGCACTTCTGGCGCTTCAAAATAGCCGCCGTCCACATCAGCATAAGCCGGAACGCTGTTTTTGCGCAGGGCTTCCAGCAGGATATTGGCCTTGCCGCTTACCGCGCGCATAAGCACGGCAATATCACGATAAGCCAAAGGACGATAAGTATTGCTGTCCTTGTCCTGGACCATATAGCCCTGCTCTACAAGACGGCCAATCCGGCGGGCAATATAGGCCGCTTCGAGCTTGAAGCCGGACAGGTCTTCGCCATCATCTTCAGCCACCGGCCTGTCCTCCTTTTCCTGTTCTTCCTGCTGAATTAAATCCAATTCCAGTTCCCCATCTGCTCCCGCAAAGGTATGTTCATGGACCGGATAATTTGCGCCGGGATAAAGCTTGCTGCGGTTATCGTACTCGATTTCCGCCGCGCCTTTGGTCATAATCTGGTCAAAGATAAAGTTAATCGGCGCCAGCACCTCACTGCGGCTGCGGAAATTCTGTTTCATGGTAATCAGCAGATTTTTGTCTTCCTTCTCCGGCTTTTCGGGGAAGCTTTCGTATTTTGCCTGAAAGAGATACGGGTCGGCCAAGCGGAAGCGATAAATGCTCTGCTTCACATCACCCACGGTAAAGCGGTTGTTTTCCTGGGCAATCAAGTTGAGGATAGCCTCCTGCACACCATTGGTATCCTGATACTCATCGACCATGATGGATTTATATTTTTCCCGCAGGGCAAGGGCTATCGGTGTCGGCGTAACCTCTCCCTCATCATCCGCACAAAGTATTGCCAACGCAAAATGCTCCAAATCGTTGAAGTCCAAAATATTGCGCTCTTTTTTCGCCGCCTGCAACGCCCTGCCGAAGTCGAGTGCCAAGCCTGCATAGATTGCCGCAATCTTGTGGTTGAGCGCAATATCTTCCTCAATCTGTTCAGCCTGCTGATTGAGGTAAGTATCAGCAAATTTTTTCAGCGCCTTCTTTACGGCATCGCGGCGTTCATCAAACTGTTTCCGCATATCGGGGTACAGATTTTTCAAATCGCCGTAAACTTTGCCCCGCATGGCCAGCCAGGAAAATTTGCTCACCTGCCGGACAAGTTCATTCCATTTTTCGCCGTCAGGATTTGACTCCAGTACATTAAAGGCCTCGCGAATGGCGTCAAGGCCGGCTAAGTCCTGCTGGATAAGCTCTCCATAGGGAACCCAGGCCGCTTTTAAAGCAGGGTCACTCCCCAAGGCCATTCCTGCGCATTCCTCATACTGACTGATAACCGCCAGCAGCCCTGCCCGCATTTCCGGCACCGCCGCAGTCAGCCAGGGTGAATCGGCAATGGTCTGGCCCGTACCTAGTTGCTGGCTTTCCAGCCATTTTTCCGGGAAGGGCTGGCTTTGAGCAAAATTATGCAACTTTAGAATCGCCTGCTTAACTTCCTCATCACCTTTTTCATCGCCATAATCATCCATAAAGGAGATAAACGCCTCCCATGCAGGCAGTTTATCCGCTTCTAAAGGACGCTCGTATTTTTCTTCCAGCAGGGTTTCCAAGGTATCGCTTTTCAGTAAAACAAGTTCCTGTTCACTGGCCAGACGGAATTTGGGGTCCACATCAATCGCTTCAATATGCTGGCGGATAAGCCGCTGACAAAAGGAATGGAAGGTGCAGATATCCGCGCCGGTGAGCAGAACCCTTTGGCGTTCCAGCCGGGCAATGATGTCATGCTTGCTTGCTGCCGCTATTTCTTTTTCCAGCGCCGCTTCAATACGCTCCCGCATCTCCGCCGCTGCCGCATTGGTGAACGTTACCACGAGCAGCGCATCAACATCGAGCTCCCCTTCAATAAGCTGGCGGATAATGCGCTCCACCAGCACGCGCGTCTTGCCGGAGCCCGCG
>CADAAS010000156.1 GCA_902785885.1 Pseudoselenomonas ruminantium | reverse complement strand
AGAATTGTTGCAGAAATATGCAGAATTAGTGGTAAATGTCGGGGTAAATATTCAGAAGGACCAGATTTTGGTCATCAATTCCCCGATTGAATGTGCGGACTTTGCCCGCAAGATTTCTGAGGCGGCCTTTCAGGCTGGTGCCCATGATGTGGTTATCAGCTGGGGTGATGAACTGGCTGCCCATATCCGCTACGAGCATGGCAGGAAGGAGCTCTTTACTGAGTTCCCGGAATGGCGGGTGAAATTCTATCAGGGCTATGCGGAGCAGGGCGCGGCGTTTGTGTCCATTGCGGCCCGCGACCCGCAGATTTTCAGCGATATTGAGCCGGAAAAGTTGAAGCTTGCCAATCAGGCGGCTGGAGCAGCGCTTTTAGAGTACCGTGAACGTCTCATGAGCAACAAGAATACCTGGTGCGTGGTGTCCGTGCCGACCAAGGGATGGGCAACCAAGGTGTTCCCGGAAGACACAGCTGAAAAAGCTGTGGAAAAACTTTGGCAGGCCATCTTTAAGACGGTGCGCATTGGTGAAGGTATCGATACGGTTGCTGAATGGCGCAAGCATATCGACTTCCTGCAGCAGGCGGCCAGGTTCCTTAACGAACAGAAGTTCGTCAAGCTTCATTATAAAAATGCCAGCGGCACCGATTTGGAAATCGAACTGCCGGAAGGCCATATCTGGGCTGGTGGTGCGGAAAAGTCAGAGCTTGGGACAGAGTTTGCCGCCAATATGCCGACGGAGGAAGTTTACAGCATGCCCAAGCGTGATGGTGTAAATGGCACGGTTGTAGCCTCCAAGCCGCTAAACTACAACGGCAACCTGATTGAAAACTTCAAGCTGGTTTTCAAGGATGGTAAAGTGGTCGATTATACGGCAGAAAAGGGTGCGGAAATCCTCAAAGGTCTGTTGGAAACGGACGAAGGGGCAAGCTATTTAGGCGAAGTAGCGCTGGTGCCCTTTGATTCGCCGATTTCGCAGAGCGGAATCTTGTTCTACAATACCCTGTTTGATGAAAATGCCTCCTGCCATCTGGCACTGGGCAAGGCCTATCCGACCTGCATTGAGGGCGGCGAGAAGATGGACAGCGTGACGCTTCTGCAGCATGGTGTCAACGATTCGCTGGTGCATGAGGACTTTATGATTGGCACCCGGGATTTGGAAATTGTGGGGACCACTGCCGATGGCCGCGAAATTAAGATTTTTGAACAGGGCAATTTCGGGAGGAACTTATGGTAAAGAAGATGAGCCGCGGGCTTTCCTTGACTTTGCTGCTCCTTTGTTTGTGGAGCACAATCTGCCTGGCAGCAGGGAGTGTCGTGGACGAGGATTTTTCCTGCAAGGGGGTAATGCTCGGCGACAGCGAAAGTGTTTTGCGGGCGAAGTGGGGCGAGCCGCTCTATGACAAAATCGTTATCAAGCAGGGCGTCAAGGTCAAAACCTATGTTTATAAAGACCGCAGCGAGGCTAGCGTAGCTGTGTACACGGGCAAAGTGGTGGATTTTGTCGTGGACATGGATAAATATACTGCCCGCCGCAATGTGCGCCAAGGGGCTACGAAATTTTGGCTGGAAAAGGTTTATGGCAGAAATGCGCGCCAGTTTATTGATGGTGCGTATTATCTGATTTACAATCGGGAACAACATCCCCATCAGCATTTGCTGTTAAAGGTGGATGCAGATGATGGGCATTTACTGGACTTGCGGATAACCAACCTGCCGCTGGATGAGGCAGAACGGGCTGCCATGATGGAGGAAGGCGAGCCGATGCTTTTCGAAGGAGATGGTGATGAAGATGGGAGCCTGCTGAATATTGATGTGTCCGCCCTGCCACAGGATAAAGGTGTGCACTTGGAGGGCTTGGGCAGATGATACAGCTGAAACTGCTGGAACACCGTCTGTTGCGCTATGCAGGCATTACGCTGGGCTGTATGATTGCCAGCTGCTCCATCAATCTTTTTTTGGTGCCTTCCCATCTGCTGACGGGCGGTGCCACGGGCATTGCCATGATTGTCTATTACCTCACGCATTTGCCCATTGGTGCGCAGACCTTTGCCTATAATATTCCGCTGTTGATGGCAGCCTGGCGGCTGCTCGGCAAGGGCTACACCTGTGATGTGGTCATCGGCACGGCAATTTTTTCCTTCTGTCTGGACTTCACCAAGCCGCTTAACGCCTATGCACCGGTCAACGATTACATGTTGGCGGCGATTTTTGGCGGCGTGTTCAATGGCATTGGCTATGGTATTGTGTTCCGCATGAATGGCAGTACCGGCGGCTTCGATATCGTGGGCGCCATTGCCAAGAAGTTTTATTCCTTTAATATGGGCGGCGTGATTTTCGGCTTTAACTGTCTGGTGATGCTCGCGGCGGCGTTTATGTTCGGCGTGGCACCGGCGATGTTCACGCTTATCTGCATGTTTATGAATGCCATGGTGACGGATAAGGTTATCGCAGGCTTCAACAGCCGTAAGGCGCTCTTGATTGTATCCAATCAGGCGGAGGCCATTGCCGAGGGCATTATGGAAGTGGGCCGTGGCGTAACCTTCCTGCATGGGCAAGGGGCGTTTACGCGCCGGGAACGCAATGTCGTGTTCGTGGTCGTGACTTTAACGCAGGTGGCGAAGATGAAGATGATTATCAACGCCATCGACCCCGATGCTTTTGTGATTATCATGTCGGCCAGTGAGGTTATGGGGCATGGATTCAGTTCACCTGGTGTAAAAAATGGGACAGTGATTCACCGTTACGGGAATAACAGCAGATAGGAGAAGTTTATGCAAGAAACGGATATATTAGTGGTGGGAGCCGGAGCAGCTGGGGCATCTTTAGGCTATTTGCTAAAACAGGCGGGCAAGGATGTGCTGTTGCTGGAAATGCTGGATGCAAAAAAGAAGAATAAGCTGTGTGCAGGGATAATAGAGCACAGGGCCGAGCAGGCATTTATGGATATTTTCGGAAAAACGCTGGCTGAAGCGGGGCTCGTGACTATGCCTATGGAAACGATGATTGTCCGCCATGATGATTATGAAATGAGCCATACCATGCCCAAGAAGCATCAGGCTGTACAGGGAACAGAGCAAGGTTCGGTACAGGATGAAAATGCGCAGGGATTTGTCGCAAGCCTGCGTAATTATCTGCAGAAAGGCGGTAAAATGGCGGCGAAAATGGCCGTGAAGAAGGCCGCTGGTTATGAGCCGGGAGTAGTTTCCTATAAAGCTTTGCCCCGTAAGCATTTTGATGATTATATACTGAATCGCTATTTGGAAGCGGGAGGTCGGCTGCTGGATCATACCACGGTACGTTCTATTGATAAAGAACGGCAGGTGGCGTGCTGTGTAAATCTTGTTACCAAAGAGACCTTCGAAATCAAGTATAATACTTTAGTCGGTGCAGATGGTGCAACATCGATTGTACGTCGTTTGCTTACTGGCAAGCGGCAAAGCACGACATTGGCTTTGGAAGCACCAGTGCCCCTTACGCTGAGGGAAACGGTAATTTATTTGCGTCCGGCTGACCATGGTTATTTTTGGTATATTCCCCGCGGAAACGATGCTACTGTTGGCTGTGTCTATCATAAATTGGGGTGCAGGGACAGTGAAATCAGAAAGCACTTTGCGGCATGCTGTGCGGATATGGGAATAAAAATTGAGAGCAAAATACGTGGTGCCCTGATTCCCGATGGCAGTGATGTGCTGCTGCAGCCGGCAGAACATTGTTTTTTGATTGGCGAAGCTGCGGGCTTGTCGGATAATTTTACCGGTGGTGGTATCCACTATGCGCTGTTATCGGCAAAGGCATTAGCGGATGCTTTGCAGGGAAAAAAGACTTATGATGAGGCGATGAAGCCCCAACTGGACGCCGTGCATAAGAATTGCAGCAATGCGAATATCTACTTTGCCGCCGGTGGCAAGGTGGTGGAATTTCTGGGGAAGAAAAAGACCAACTAATGGTTGCAATAGAGAAAGGAATTTTGTACAATGAAAAAGATATTGATTATGATGCTGGTGCTTATGACGGCTCTTTCAGCGGGATGTATCGCCGGCGGCAAGGATAATGGAGGCAAAAAAGTGGCTAATCGCATTGCAGTATTTGAAACCAACAAAGGTACGTTTGAAATCGAGCTCTTTGAGGACAAGACGCCGATTACGACGAAGAACTTTATCGACCTGACGGAAAAGGGCTTTTACAATGGCGTGATTTTCCATCGCGTGATTGACGGCTTTATGATTCAAGGCGGTGACCCGGATGGCACGGGCAGGGGCGGCCCGGGCTACACCATCGAGGATGAATTCCTGGATGACCTGCGCTTTGATGGCGAAGGTATCCTCGCTATGGCCAACACGGGCATGCCCCACACGGGCGGCAGCCAGTTTTTCATCACGCTCGACAAGACGCCCTGGCTCAATGGCAAGCACACCATCTTCGGCAAGGTAATTAAGGGCATGGACGTTGTCCGCACAATCGGCCACAGCGATACGGATTTTGCTGACCGTCCGCTGGAAAAAGTCGTGATGGAAAAAGTTACCATTAAAGATGCCAAATAAGGACGAGAACTACACCTATATTTTAGAGTGCAGTGACGGCAGTTTTTATACAGGCTGGACAAATGACCTCGAAAAGCGGGTCAGGACGCACAATGCCGGCCGGGGCGGGAAATACACCCGCGCCCGCCTGCCTGTGCGTCTTGTCTATTTTGAAGCCTTTGACGACAAGCGGGAGGCGCAGAGCCGTGAATGGCATATCAAGCAGCTTACCCATGAGCAGAAGCGAAAATTAGTAGAGAGTAGCGAGAGGAAGTAATACGGTGGATTTAAGCATAGTGGAACTGCTGAAAGTAGTAGTTCTCGGTATTGTGGAAGGTTTGACGGAATGGCTGCCGGTATCGAGTACTGGCCATATGATTCTGGTGGACGAGTTTATCAAGTTGGATGTCAGCAAGGAATTTATGGACATGTTCCTGGTGGTTATCCAATTGGGCGCAATTCTCGCCGTTGTGGCGCTGAATTTTGAGAAGCTCAATCCCTGGTCGGATTGGAAGACGAAGAAGGAAAAGCGGGATACGGTGAGCTTGTGGATGAAGGTTATCGTGGCCTGCGTTCCCGCAGCCGTGATTGGCCTGATGTTCAACAAGTACATGGAAGAACATTTCATGACGGCGCCGGTGGTGGCCACGACGCTTATCTTCTACGGCCTGCTCTTTATCTGGATTGAGAACTACAACAAGCATCGCCGTCCGCGGATTAACGACTTGGCAAACTTGGATTACCGTACGGCTTTCATTATCGGCCTGTTCCAGGTGCTCTCCCTGGTGCCGGGTACCAGCCGTTCTGGTGCGACCATTATCGGTGGTATCCTCTTTGGTACCAGTCGTATCGTGGCTGCGGAATTTACGTTCTTCCTGGCTATTCCGGTCATGTTCGGCGCGAGCCTCCTCAAGATGGTCAAGTTCGGCCTGCATTATACGGGCGCGGAAATCGTCATCATGGTGGTGGGCATGGTTACGGCCTTTATCGTGTCCATCCTGTCCATCAAGTTCCTCTTGAGCTATATCAAGACCAACGACTTCAAGGCCTTTGGCTGGTATCGTATCGTA
>CADAAS010000155.1 GCA_902785885.1 Pseudoselenomonas ruminantium | reverse complement strand
GAAACACCTCCTGCGGAGGGCGATGACGACATACCGCTGGCTCGACGTAAAAAAACAGCCGAAACAGACAGTACGGACGATACTCCCGTGACGGAAATTCCCGTCGCCGAGGAACCATCTATCCCCCAGGCGGAACCACCCAAAGAAGAACCTGGCGCAAAATCTGTGGCAGGCATCAAAGAGGCACAATTGGCTGTAGAGGCAGCCGAAGCTGCAGCTAAAGTTCTGGCCGAGAAAGAAGCGGCGATAGCTGCGAAAAAGGCTGAGGAGGAAGCCAAAGCCGAAAAAGCGGCCAAAGAAAGAGCCGCCCAAAAGAAACGTGAAGAGGCTGCCCGCAAAAAGGCAGAAGCCGAAGCACGCGCCAAAGCAGAAGCTGCTGCGAAAGCAAAGGCCGAAGCGGCAGCCAGGGCAAAGGCTGAGGCAGAACACCAGGCAAAAGCCGCTGCCGAAGCAGAAGCTAAGGCGAAAGCTGAAGCAAAAGCCAAGGCTGAAGCCGAGGCAAAAGAACAGGCCCGCCAGCAGGAACTTGCTGCCAAGCGCAAAGCACACGAAAAGCAGCTCAAGCAGGAACTCTCCGCCATGGACAGCCTGGATGCCATTTTGGACTTTGCCTATGAAACCAAGGCAGCTCAGCCCAAAGATGCCATCTTTGCCTATCATGAAGCGATTTCCCGCTATGCTGATGACGACTACACACCATTCCTCGTCATCGAGCTGGGTAACCTGTACAAGGAACAAGCCAACTACAGCGGCGCTATCGCCACTTACAAAAAGGCACTCGATATGCCGATAATTGCCCAAAACGATGCCATGTGTCAGGAATTTACCAAAAACATCCATTACCTTGGCACCGTTCAGGATATACTTGCCAAACATGCTGCGCTCTCTACGCCTTTCCCGCAGATTCCGGGAGACATTATGCAGGAAATCGAAGACGAATTCCAGGCTCACAATGGCAGCGCAAAATAATTGGAGGAATTATTAATGAAGAAAAGTGTAGAAATTCTTGGTCTGCCAATCATCAGCATCACGGAAGGTCGTGAGCTGGGTGTCAGCAAGACCCTGCTCATCGATGCCAAAAACGGCACGGTAGCAGCAATCACCATCGAAGATGCCGATTGGTACCGCGGAGTAAAGCTCATCCCGTACGAATCCGTTATCGCCATCGGTGATGATGCAGTAACCATCACCAACAGCGAAAACATCCTGACGCTTGATGCAGCAGGCGACTACGAAGCCCTGCTGGATGACAACATCCGCATCATCGATACCAAGGCCATCACCAAATCCGGTACCATCCAGGGTAAAGTCACCGAACTCTACATCGGCGATGATGGCAAAATTGAAAAATGCGAAATCACTGCACCCGATGGCACCACTTCCGATATCGCTACCGACCAGATTTCCATCTTCGGCAAGCAGGTAACGGTTATTGACCCCACCGGGGAAAAAAAAAATAATGTAATGCACAAGGCAGCCGAAGCGCCAAAAGCTGCTCCGGCTGCGCCTGCAACTCCTGCTGCTCCTGAAGTTCCCGCCGCCCCGGCAGAACCAGAAGCACCCAAAGCAGAAGCAGCTCCGCAGGCTCCCGAAGCCCCCAAGGCTGCTGAACCCGCTGCAAAGGCAGAGGAAGCCCCCAAGGCTGAGGCTCCGAAAGAAGAAGTAAAACCGGAACCCAAAAAGGAAGCTCCGAAGGCTGCTCCGGCTCCGAAAGCCGAGCTCAAGAAAGAAGCTCCAAAGGCAGATGCCGCTAAACAGGCTGCTGCCGACAAAGCGTCCGAGGAACGCCATCGTCGATTTCTCCTGGGCAAGAAAGCCGCTCGCGACATTAAGATGGATAACGGCATCGTTATCGTAGAAGCTGGCCAGGACATCACCGAAGAAGTCCTGCAGAAGGCCAAACTGGCGAACAAGTTCATCGAGCTTTCCATGAATGTGCAGTAAGGTTGTACAACAAATAGCTGTTGCTTCGGCAACAGCTATTTTTGTTTGCACGGCAGCAGGAAAATAAACATAAATGCGGAATAAATAAAATAATATAGAAAGGAGATGCTGCCCGTTATGCAGACGATTGCTTTGATTGCCCATGACAAAAAGAAAGAAGACATGCTCGACTTTGCTGCCCATCACAAAGAACTGTTATCCCAGTTCCACCTGGTAGCGACCCATACCACAGGAACCCTGCTCAATGAAAAACTGGGGCTCAATGTCGAAACCATGATGTCCGGCCCACTCGGCGGGGACCAGCAGATTGGCGCCCTGGTGGCCACCGAAAAAGTTCAGTACGTCATCTTCCTGCGGGACCCACTGACCGCCCAGCCCCACGAACCGGATATCAACGCCTTGCTGCGCCTTTGCGATGTTCATAACGTCCCACTGGCCACCAACCGCAAAAGCGGCCATATCCTGCTCGAATATGCGGCGAAAAAATTAGCATGATAATACAAAAGCCTGTTGCATCCAAAACTGCAACAGGCTTTTTTCGCAATAATCGCATCAGCGATAAATTGCGATTTTCAAAACAATTTAACCTCTTTTCATAAAACTATTAGAAATTATTTATATAAAACTCCTTATCCAATGTACTTACAATCTGTAGGATGCTATAATGTACTATAAACAGAATATTTACTATTCTATAATTTCTTTGTTATAATATAAGAAAGGAGCCTATTTATGTCTGAAGAAGGATTTATGGTCAAACCTTGGGAAGAACTCACCATTGCTGATGACTATATGTTCAAACTGGTAATGCGCCATCCCAATATCTGCAAACGTCTCATTGAGAAGATTCTCAAAGTCAAAATAAAACATATTGACTATTTAGATGATGAAAAATCCCTCAAATTCCGCTATTCCGGCAAAGGTATCCGACTTGACGTTTATGTTGAAGGTGATGACACCATCTACGATATCGAAATGCAGGTGCGAGATTACGGCGATAAAGAAATCGCTTATCGCACTCGCTATTACCAATCAATGATTGATGTCGAATCCCTAGCTGCCGGCACTGACTACAAAGAACTCAAAAAGTCCTATATTATCTTTCTCTGTCCATTCGAGCTCTTTAATGGTCAGCGCCATATGTATACCTTCCGCAATATCTGCGTGCAGGATAAAGACCTGGAACTAAACGACGGAACCACAAAGATTTTTCTGTGTTCCGAAGGAGCACTTAACGATGTTACCGCTGATATCAAAGCATTTCTTGACTATATAAAAGGAATGCCTGTAAATGATGAATTTGTAACGGAAATAGACAGCTTTATCAAAGAAATAAAAATCAAAGAGGAGGAAAGGGTGAGCTATATGACATACGCCATGAAAATAAAAGAAGCCGAAGATTATGGTCGTGCTGAAGGTCGTGCTGAAGGAGAGAAAAACGCCGACATTCGTACCACAAAAAGATTATTATCCAAAAACAATACCATTGATGAAATACTGGAAATTGTCGATTTATCACGGGAAGAAGTTGAAGAATTAGCTAAAAATTTACATTAACTCTATCCCGCCCCCCATCTCTGCAACTTACTGCCACTATCGATGCCTTGCTGCGCCAAAGCGCTGTTCATAACATCCCTTTGGCCACCAACCGCAAAAGCGGCCATATCCTGCTCGAATACGCCGCTAAAAAATTAGCATAATACAAAAGCCTGTTGCACCTAAAACTGCAACAGGCTTTTCCTTACTTTTCATCTTTAGGCAAATCCCCCAGCGCATATTCACAACACTGTTTCACGAGATTATTGACCGAAACATTCTTCTCCCTTGCGACCTGCTCTAACTGGTCCAAGAGTTCCTGCGGAAAACGGAAGGTCTTATTGACCATATCCTGACTTTGCTTTACAACAAACACACTAATCCTCCTTCCTAACTCTGTCGATACCGCTTTGCCAACCGGTAAAATGTTGCCCGCGATATATTCAATGCATTACTGGCCTCCAACGCACGAATCTCCTTAATGATATCTACGGCAGCATAAGCACGCAACGCATCCACATCTACATCAGACTCCGCATATCCATATACCTTTGCCGCCATAAATATCACCTCCCAATGTTGTCCACTGCACATGGATTTTTTTATAAACTTATGTTATTATAACCTTGAAAAGCAAATGTTTTTCAGAAGATTATTTTTACTGTCACCATCTCGTGATATAATAAAGGAAAGGATGATGTTCTATGAGCTTATTGACTGAGCCGTTCAATCCTCGGTATCTGGAAGCCCTTGCGCAATTTCGACTCATCGATGATACGTTCTTTGATGCGCACATGGATGGCAACATCGAGGCTATGCAGCTTTTACTAAACACATTCTTCCACCGGGACGACATCATCGTTCAGGAAGTTGTTACCCAAAAATCTGCCAACAACCTCTATGGACGCAGTGCCCGCTTCGATGTCATTGCTGTTGACAGCGATGGCAAGATTTATAACTGTGAAATCCAACGTGCCAACGAAGGTGCCAATCCCAAGCGTGCACGCTTCAACAATTCCTTAATTGACTCACGGGAAATCAATAAGGGTACGAAGTATCAGGATTTCCCCGAGATATGGGTTATCTTCATCACCGAAAACGATATCTTCGGCGCACAATTGCCTATGTATCATGTAGAGCGCAGCGTCATTGAACTGAATAAACCATTTGAAGACGCTGCTCATATCATCTACGTCAACGGCGAATACAGAGGCGACGATGACATGGGCTTGCTGATGCACGATTTCTTCTGTGCAGATCCCGCAAAAATGCACTTTCCAGAACTTGCTAAACGCGCCGATTTCTTAAAACATAATAACAAGGGGGTAAAAGCCATGTGTGAGATTATGCAAAAATTACAAGCCGAAGGACATGCAGCCGGCCTTGCTGAAGGAAGGTTGGAAGGAAGGTTGGAAGAACGTACCTCTCTAGCCTTAGATATGCTTCGTGATAAAAAACCTATAGACGAAATTATAAAATATTCGCGATTAACACCAGAACGCATTGAAGAATTGGCTCACCAGCTTCAATAGGAATATATGAGCATAAGGCCCTTCCTACCCCTGCCGATACCGTTTTACCAGCCGGTAAAATGTTGCCCGTGATATATTCAATGCATTACTGGCCTCCAACGCACGAATCTCCTTGGCCTGATAGCGCCCAAAAATCCGTTTCCATCCCTTGGGATAACCAATCGCCGGACGACCAAACTGACGTCCGGCATCTTTGGCTGCCTGAATTCCTTTCTGCTGGCGTATCCTATGCAGTGCCTGCAGATTATCCTGCCGCTGTTGCAGCACAAATAATATTTCCTTCAACGTCTGATAAACCACCGCTGCAGAGACTTCATCCAAATCCTGCAAAGTTATCGGCAAATCCAAAATCCGCAGCCGAATATGCTCTGCCTGTAAAGAATCCAACTCTACACCAATCGCCGCAGCGCTGTCCCCTAATGCTGACCAGTGCACCACGACAAGCGTATCCCCTTCCCGCATAAACCGCCGCAGGATTTGATACTGCCCACGAGCCGCCATATCCTCGAAGATGATGTCTACACCAGCATAATTCTGCAACACTGCAACATCCGCCTCAGTCTCCGCATATCCATAAATTTTAGCT
>CADAAS010000154.1 GCA_902785885.1 Pseudoselenomonas ruminantium | reverse complement strand
CCAGCGACAGAAAGGACTGCGCCACTGCCGGGCATTTTGCATTCAGCATAGCCTGCCGCCCCACCAAAAGCAGGGCAACTCCCGGACGCAGTTCATGGCTGTGCAGGCGGTAAGTCTCCCGCACAAGCCGTTTCACCCGGTTGCGCTTTACTGCACACCCCAGTTTTTTTCCGGCGGCAAACCCAACTTTTCCCGCTAATGCCTCTGACTCAAAGACATAGAGGACAAAATAGCGGTTAGCCAGAGACTTTCCCTGGCGGTAAACCCGCTGAAAGTCGTTACGGCGCTTGAGCATCCGCCGTCTCGGTAATTCAAACATACCCAAATTCACCAAAATCTATCTCAAAACTTAACGTTAATAATCAAAGAAAAAGGTCACTTGGAAGTGACCTTGCTTTAAAATTTATGCCGAAAGCTTCTTTCTGCCGCGCTGGCGTCTTCTCTTCAAAACGAGACGGCCGCCTTTCGTCTTCATGCGCTCACGGAAGCCATGGGTCTTCTTTCTCCAGTGGTTGTTCGGCTGAAAAGTCATCTTCATTCGGTATACACCTCCTTAAACGGATATTATTCTGATTTCAGAAATTCGTATTCATCCCTTAGGCGAAGGTCGCCCTCGCACTAAGAATCACTGTAAATTATAGCTTAAGGCATGGGCAGTGTCAATATAATATCCACGCTTTTTTCCCTGTTTTCTGTGGATAATTTTCACCAATCTCCGCCTATCCACAGAAAAACTGTTGATAACTTACGGTGATTTTGGTAAGATATTGTTGATAATTTTGCGGAAAACTTCACAGGCCTTGATTTTCGGGAGGATTTGACTCCCGCATTTTTATCCCATTTTCCCGCCTCACCCCTCGTGGAAGCCTTACTTATCCACAACTGTGGATAATCATGTGGATAAACTTATACACCTGTGGAAAAAAATCCTATCATACTTTATATGCAGAAAGGAACTTTCTAAATGGAGCAAACACAGCTGCAGGCTGTCTGGGCACAGATTCTCGACAAAATGAAAGAACAGCTGGCCCCCACAGCATTTAACTGGCTAAATCCCGTTGAGCCGCTCTCCCTGTCAAATGATACTTTGGAACTCGGCACCCAGACCGAAATGGCCAAGGAATGGATTGCCGGACACTATCAGACATTTATCGAGGACGCCGCCCGCGCCGTATTGGGTGCGCCCATCACCGTCCTGCTGACGGTACAGGAAAACACCGCGGCCGCTGCCGAGGATGAGCCCGTACGCCGGCCGGCCAAAAAAGAAAATCCCAATCAGGGAACCCTCTTTCCCGAGGGAAAAGCTGCGGAGGAACCTGCTGCCCCGGAGACGCATTTTGTAGCGCCTGGCGACAATTCTTCCTTAAATCCCAAATATACCTTCGACACCTTCGTTACCGGCAAGTCCAACAATTTTGCCCATGCAGCAGCCATGGCAGTAGCCGACAAACCCGGCAAAACCTATAATCCCTTCTTTATGTATGGCGGCGTTGGCCTGGGCAAGACCCATCTCATGCATGCCATCGGCAACCGGGTGCTCAAGAATCATCCGGAAATGCGGGTGCTCTATGTATCGAGCGAGCAGTTTACGAATGAAATCATTCAGGCCATCCAACAGGGTACCTCGGACAAATTCCGCCAGAAGTACCGCAACATTGATGTGCTGCTGATTGACGATATTCAGTTTATTTCCGGCAAGACCAGTACGCAGGAAGAATTCTTCCATACCTTCAATACGCTTTACGATGCCCAGAAGCAGGTTATCCTGTCATCCGATAGGCCGCCCCGCGAAGTGGAACGGCTCGAAGAACGCCTGCGTTCCCGTTTTGAATGGGGCCTGACCACCGACATTCAGGCACCGGATTTGGAAACCCGCATAGCCATTTTGAAGAACAAGGCCCAGAGCGACCATTTCAGCGTGCCTGATGATGTGATGGTCTACATTGCCAGCCGCATCGACAGCAATATCCGTGAGCTGGAAGGTGCCCTCACCCGCGTTGTGGCATTCGCGTCCCTGACCAAAAGACCGGTAAATACCGACCTCGTGGCCGAAGCCCTAAAGGATATCTTCCCCAATGGCAAGGCCAAGGAAGTTACGATGGACGTGATTCAGGAAATCGTCGCCTCCTATTTCAAAATCAAAATTGAAGACCTTCAATCCAAGAAGCGCACCAGAACGATTGCTTATCCCCGCCAGATTGCCATGTATCTCTGCCGGGAATTGACGGAAACTTCCCTGCCCCAGATTGGCCAGTTCTTTGGCGGGCGGGATCACACCACCGTTATCCATGCCTATGACAAAATCAGCCAGGACAAGGAAACCGACAATCGCCTTGGCGGCATTCTGAACGAACTGATTGACCGTATACAGAAGGTCTGACCCTGTTTAATCCACGCCCTCGTTTTACACAATGAGGGCGTGGATAAGTTTGTGGAAATACATCTTGAATTCCTGTTGGCAATTTGTGGATAAAGTTGCCCCCTGTATAAATCCGTGGATAATGTGGATAACCCTCCCATATATTTTCAACACATTATTAACAGGCTGCTTGTCGATAATCCCTGCCGCCATCCTCCTTTTCCACATTTCCACAGGCCCTACTACTACTACGGCTATTTATTTATAAATCTATAGAGTAATATTAAAAAAAAGAAAGGACCTCGCCCCATGAAAATAACCTGTGTTAAATCAGAGCTGTCCAGCGCACTTTCCATTGTCTCCAAAGCGATACCCTCCAAGCCCCAGACACCCATATTGGCTGGGATTTTTCTAAGAGCGGAAAATAATATCCTGGAAATTCATGCCACCAACAATGAAATCGGCCTGGTATGCCGTATTCCTGTAGAGATTGAAGAACCAGGACAACTTGCTGTCAGTGGACGATATTTTCTGGAAGTTATCCGCAAGCTTCCTGGGGATAGCCTGACCATCGCTTATAATCGCACAGAAAAAATCATCAACATAACATCCAATCAGGCCAACTTCACTCTGCTCAGCATGAACGCTGCAGAATTTCCGACGGTCAAAGAGATTGAAGCCAATGTACAATTTTCCATCAAGGACAATATTCTGCGTTCCTTGATTAAGAAAACGGTTTTTGCCTGCTCTAAGGATGAATCCCGACCAGTATTTACTGGCTGTTACCTGGAAGTTGCCGACAACAAAGTGACCATGGCAGCGACCAATATGCACAGGCTGGCTGTAAAATATGAACAATTTGCCGAGCCGCTGGGCAATATCAAGGTAATCATCCCTGCCAATATTCTGCAAGAACTTCTCCACAATATGACCTCAGATATCCCCACCGATGTACAGGTCAGCTGCAATTTCAATCAGATTAGCTTCGCTTTCGACAATATCTACATGACTTCCCGGCTGATTGAAGGTGCTTATCCCGATTACAACTACGTTATTCCGCCCAATCACGATACCTTAGTTGTTTTGGATTCTGCTGAATTCAATGCTGCCGTTGACCGTGTATCGCTGATTTCCAGAGCTGGCGATTACAACGTTATCAAGATGGAATTTGCCAATGGCCAGCTGCATATTACTTCCAACAATCCGGATATCGGCAATGCTGAGGAAACCATCCCGGCCTCCATTGAAGGGCCGGAAGTGACTATTGCGTTCAATGCCCAGTATCTCACCGATGTGATGAAGATTATCGACAGCAAAAACTGTGAATTGCGCCTGACGAAGCCCCTCTCCCCCATGACCGTTAAAGAAGAAAAAGACGATGCCTTTATCTATGTCGTTACGCCGGTACGCACTGCACATTAAGCTTCAAGGAGGTTATCCACATGAAACCTGAAGATATTGAGATTGAAACAGAAGAAATCCAGTTAGACCAGTTTCTGAAATGGGCAGGCGTCCTGCCCTCTGGCGGGGAAGTAAAAGCCTTGCTGGCAGAAGGTCTTATCTATCGCAACGGCGAAAAGGAATCGGCACGCCGCCGTAAACTGCATGATGGTGATGTGGTGGAAATCACGGATCTTGGGGCTTGGCGGGTTCGTGTCCGTCGGTAACGGACATAGAATGGTATATTTATGCATATTTATTCATTAAGGCTGAAAGACTACCGTAACTATAGTGAGTTAAAGTTAACATTTGACCCGAATATCAATATTTTCCTGGGCGCCAATGCTCAGGGAAAGACCAATATCGTAGAGGCTGTTTACTATGCTTCACTAGGGCGTTCGCACCGCACGCATATAGATACAGACCTCATCCGTTGGGATTGTCCACAGGCTTTTGTACAGCTTCGCTTTACGCGCTTGGGCGTAGAAAACTGCTTGGACTTTCAATTTAGCCGGGACAAGCGGCGAAAGATTATCCTCAATGAGCATTCAATTCGCCCCAAGGAACTGGTGGGCAGCTTAAATACCGTTCTTTTCTCCCCGGAGGATTTGTTTCTCATCAAGGGAGCGCCGGCACTTCGCCGGCGTTTTTTGGACGGTGAGATAAGCCAGGCCAGCCCTGCGTACTATCATGAATTGAGCAAATATGGCAAAATCATCACTCAGCGCAACAATCTATTGAAAAAGATCAGGGAACGCAAGGCAGGCTCAGATATGCTGGATCTTTGGGATGTTCAGCTGGTGGAAAGCGCGGTGAAGATTACCAGGAAGCGCCTGGAAGCCGTCAAAAAGCTCAATATGCTGGCCAACCTCATGCAGCGGCGCATTTCTGGCAATCTGGAGAATCTGGCCATAACCTACGAGATTCATGGTGCTGCAGGGGATAACGTGACAAGTGACCTCGTTTCATGGTATAATAAAGAGCTTGCAAGTCATCGGGAAATCGATATCCTCCGTGGTTCTACGGGGCGTGGCCCTCATTTGGACGATATCATCCTTACGGTCAATGGCATCAATCTGCGCTCTTTTGGTTCGCAGGGGCAGCAGCGCACTGGCGTGCTTTCCTTGAAACTGGCTGAGCTGGAGTTTCTTCGTTCTGAGACAGGGGAATATCCGGTGCTCTTGCTGGATGATGTAATGAGTGAATTGGATGCTTCCCGCCGCAGACAGCTGTTGGAATTTATTCGCAGGGAGCGGATTCAGACCATGATTACCGCTACCGACAGCGCGTATTTTCCTGCGGAGCGCATGGGTACCTATTATCAGGTGGAGGCAGGGAAAATAACGAGGTAAGCTATGGCAGGCAATTTAAAGGCCCGCAGTCCGGGGCTGGAGCGTCCGGATAGTATTATCCGCAAGACAATCCACCATATGGGCAGCAACTATGAAAAAAAATATTATATGCACTGGGTCCTATGGCACTGGCCGGAGATTGTCGGGGATTTTGTTGCCCGTAATACCTCGCCGCAGGGCATACGCAATAAGACACTCTATATTTACAGTGATAATTCTGCTTTGCGCAATGAGTTGCAAATGATGATGCCACAGGTCGTGCAATCCGTAAATAACTATGCAGGACAGAAAATGATTGAGAAAGTGGCTTTTACCAAGCGCTGGGAAAAATCCGACAGTGAAGGCATTGAGGAAATCCGGCTGGCGCCCGCTGAAGTTGAGGAAAATTGGGGGCGGGAACGATGCAAAATGCCGCTGTCCCCTGCAGAAATGCAGGTGGCGGAAAACTTAGGCGCCGAAGCTGAGGATGCAGACATCGGCAAGGCCATAAGCAATCTTTACCGCAAGCATTTGCAGCTGCAGAAGCTAAAAATTTCCA
>CADAAS010000153.1:5709-8019 GCA_902785885.1 Pseudoselenomonas ruminantium | reverse complement strand
TTTTTCTTCTATTGCTATTTTCTGGTGTTTGGGCATAGAAAACTCCCCCTATGATGACAGTTATATTTTTTACTGTCTCTCATAAGGGGAGCATATCAAATAGCGGATAGCCTGTCTTTTTTCGTGCTTAACAGCCGATTTTGATGGTGTAATGGAAAGTCTCTGTTTCGCCTGCAGCGAGGGTCAGGCTGCCTTCACGGTCCTTGAATTCGCCGCTGAAGTTCTCGTAGTCTGCATGGCCCTGCCAGGGTTCAAGACAAAGGAAGGGGGCGCCGCCCTGTGCCGGAGTCCAAAAGCCCCAGAAGGGATAGTCTTTGGCAGCCATCGTAACCTTCTTGGTGCTCTTGTGCGAGCAGATGGTTACTTCATCCGATTTCAATGCCTTGTAGGCCAAAGCATCGCCCTTAAACATTTCGTAGTTCAAATCCAGAGTCTGACCCTGCAAATGCGCCTGTCCCGGCGTGGTCAGAAATTGTCCCTTGTCGTTGAGCGGCATATTTACGTTGTCCTCAGCCTGATTAAAGGACAGATAGTAATCGCTGAATTCCTCACCCTGCACCAACGGGCAGCGGAAAGCCGTATGGGCACCGATGGAATAGATCATTTCCTTGTCATCGAGGTTCTGGACTTTCCAAATGACCTCCACTTCATTATCCTTTAATGCATAGGCAATGTTCAGCTGGAATTTCCATGGATAAACTTTTAAGGTATCTTCGGACCATTTCAGTGCAAACTCAATATAGTCCTGCTCTCTTTTGACCAGTTCGTATTCGGAGATACGTCCAAAACCATGTCCGGGCAGTTCATATTCCTGGCCATCGACACGATATTTTCCATCATGAAGTTTGCCGACAATGGGAAAGAGTACCGGGGAACTGTATTTCCACCAGGTGGGATTGCCGTCCCAAAGATATTCGGTTTCATCAGCGCGTTCCTTGATGGAGCGTAATTCTGCGCCATAGCTGCGTACCTGCACGCATAATTGGTCATTTTCTAAACTGTATAGCATAATATTCACCTCAATATTATACTAACATAGATGCTTAAAAATGATAAGCATGATTAGATGCAAAAAAGGAGCCGTTTCACGGCTCCTTGAATTTTTAAATGGCAGGGGTAGCTGGACTCGAACCAACGCATGCGGGATTCAGAGACCCGTGCCTTACCAACTTGGCGATACCCCTGTGTGACGTCTGTCAACAGAAATAAATTATACGGAGTTTTTACCTGTTTGTCAACACTTTTTTTGAAAAAATTATTTTATGTTGGCAGTTTGGGGAATATGGCGATATTTGCTGCGCTGCAAGCGGCGTTCCTGATAGAGCCCCAAAAAGCTGCGCCGTTGCTCGTAGAGCAGGAAGGCGGAGAGCAGGACTGCGGCGAGGTCAGCGGCAGGAACCGCCAGCCATACGCCGCTAAAGCCAATAAGCTTTGGCAGCAGCAGAAGGAAAATGACAATCCCGGCAAGGTTGCGGGCAAAGGAGGCGATAGCCGAAGTTTTGCCATCGGATATCGCGGTAAAGAAACCGGAGGCAAAGAGGTTGAAGCCCGACAGCAGGAAGCTGAAGCCAAAGAGCAGGAACCCATTCACGGTAATGCTGTAGGCTGAACCGCCGTCCGGCAGGAACAGGTGAATGAGTGGTTCGGCGAGCACACGGGAACCGATGAACGCCGTAAGGGAGAACAGCGCAATGCCCAGCAGGGCAAGGTTCATCAGCCGCAGCAGTTCGCGGTAATTTTTTGCCCCGAACTGATAGGAGAAGATGGGCGCAATGCCATTGGAAAAACCGACGAGAACGGAGGTTAGGAGCATTTCGGCATAGAGGATAACGGAGATGGCAGCTACGCCGTCCTCGCCTGCCCAGGCGAAAGTGATGACGTTAAAGAGGAACGTCGTCACGCCGATGGAAAGTTCCGTGACGAGCTCCGAGGAACCGTTGTACATGGCTTGCCCCAAAGCCCACCATTCCAGGTCCGGCTTTCTAAAGCAGATAAGGCGGCTGCGGCAGGCGAAGTAATGCAGGCCGATAAGGGCGGCAGCTGTTTCGCCGAGGCCGGTGCCTAATGCCGCGCCGGCAATGCCCATTCCCATTTTTGCCATAAAGAGGTAGTCGAGGACTGCATTTAAGATACCCGATACCAACGAAACCAGAAAGCCCTGAATGGGGCGCCCGTCAGCGATAAAGAAGGCGTTAAAAATCAGCATTAACGCGGCTGCTGGGAAAAAGGGCAGCAGGGTCACGATATAGTTTACGCATTCTTCATAGAGGGCGGGACTGGCACCCAGGAACTGGCGCTTGGGGATCTTGA
>CADAAS010000153.1:0-5699 GCA_902785885.1 Pseudoselenomonas ruminantium | reverse complement strand
TTCATAAAGAGCCAGAGCGTAAGCGCTAAAATGGTGCTTATGACCACGCCGCTGATGGTAATCAGGGTGAACCGTCTATGGGCAAGCTCGCGATTGTCCTCGCCCAAGGTTTTGGCAACCAGTGCCGAACCGCCGGAGGCGAGCATAATGGCCAGCCCCAATACGAGATTGAATGCCGGATAGACGATGTTGGATGCGGCAAGTGCGTCACTGCCGACGAAGCGCCCGATAAAGATGCCATCGGTTACGGTGTAGAGTGAGATGACGAGCATCATGCCGATGGAGGGGGCGGCAAAGCGCAGCAGGGAGAAAATAGTGAAATGCTGTGCCAGCGGTGTGGAGTTGCTGTTTTGCATAAATACCTTCCCTTTCACGTGTATTTCTTGTATAGTTATCTTAAAGGATACAGTAACTGTAATGTCAAGGGGGATTTTTCATGGCACGTCACATGACCTTCCATGTGGGCGAGTTTGCCCGCATGACCGGCGTAAACAAGCGTACACTGCATTATTATGACAGCGAGGGGATATTCAGCCCCGACAGCGTGGAGCCCAATGGTTACCGCGCCTATTCCTCCCGTCAGTTTTATCCCTTTTACATGATTCGGATGTTCCGGGATATGGGGCTCGATTTGTCGGAAATCAAGGAGTATATGCAGGGACGCACGCCGGAAAAATTTGCCCGCCTGCTGGCCGAGCAGGAAGACTGGCTGGAGCAGGAAATGGCCAAGCTGAAGCGCATGCGGCAGATTGTAGCCAACCAGCGGCAGATTTTGGCAAAGGCACAGAAAGTACGTCTTGATGAAGTAGAGGAGCAGGAATTTGCCGACTGCCGGCTGGTGGTTTCGGAAAACTTGCGCCAGCTTTGTTTGCGGGAGGATTGGGAAGGCGTGGAGCGGCAGTTTGCCACGCATCTGCGCGATGTGATGGAGGGAGAAGTGCTCACGGGGTATACCTTCGGGGCGATGGTGTCCCCACAGGACTTCATGTACCCTGGGCATGAGCAGGTGGTCAGCTATTATTATGTGCCCACGGATAAGCCATGGCGGCAGTTGCCGAAGGAATGCCGCCGCCTGCGCAAGGGAGGACGCTTTTTGGTGACTTACTTTGCCGGCGATTACATGAATACGTCCGTGTCCTATGCCCGTCTGCGGAATTATATGCAGGTACACGAGCTTAGCCCGTCAGGCTTTGCCTATGAAGAAAGCTTGATTGAAGATATGGGCACCGCCGATGCACGGGAATTTATCACCCGCATTGCGGTGCCGGTAACGGAGAATAAGCAGTAATTTTCATTTATTTTTAAGTGGGAAAATGCTATAATGTTAGCACATATCGACAAGTAAAATGTTTTTTTTAGCAAACTTTAAGAATTGCATGTTAGCATAGAGCAAGGAGGGAATGCCATGGGAGCGTTCACGTTTACTGTTGAGAAGCCCTGCCCAATTTGTGGAGAGTCCACGAGAGTCGTAAAGACTAAGGCGAAACTTGCAGTGGATCGCACTGATGAGGATTTTTGTGTTCATTACAAGGGGTTTAATCCCTATTTGTATAAAATCTGGTTTTGCGAAAAATGTGGCTATGCGGCAGACGAAAAGACATTCCTGGGCTCTATGCCAGTGGTTCATAAGCGGAAAATTAAGGAATTTTTGGACAGCCGCAAGTTGGGGATGGAATTTGTCGAGGAACGGACTGTTCCTGACGCAGTAGCGGCTTACAAGCTGGCCATTTTTTATGCGGAAATGACCGAACAGCCCTTGGCCAAGCGGGCCGGAATGTATTTGGGACTGGCATGGATTTTCCGCTATTCCGGGGAACAGGATAAAGAGACGGAAATGATGCAGAGAGCAGCCGACCTTTACGACCAGTCCCTGATGACGGAGCGCTTTCCCCAGAATGGCATGAGCGATGATACGGCCGTTTATTTGATAGGTGCTATTTATTATCGGTTGAAGGATTATGAGAAGGCCACGCAGTATTTGTCCCGCCTTATTGGCGACCAGAGCTTGCGTGACCGGGATGTACAGTTATACAAGCGCGCCCGCGACCTGTGGCAGAGCGTCCGTGAAGACCAGGGCGAGGCGGAAAAGGAGGAAAAAAAGTGATTGATTTGCCAGTAAGTTGGCAAGAACAGTTGCAGCAGATAGACTGGGCCAAAGTGCAGGAGAAAGTTGCTGACTATGGCCCAGCTTTGCATGTTATCCGGGATACCTGGGATCGGGAAACCCTGACGGAGATCAGTCAGGGAAATCTTTTTGTCTCGGACAAGATGCTTAATGAGGCGATTGCCAGGAATATAAAAGAAGACAGCCCGGCAAGGTCTGTTCTCCTGGAGTCCAAGGAAAACGGTCGGTTGAATGTCACGATTGATACCGTTAAACTGGGGAAAGTCGAGCTTTCCGGTGAGGTAAGGGAATTTGTCCATGATGGGGATAAATCCTATATGGTTTACCGTGTGCGGGAACGGAATATTCCCAATCACGGCCTGATGTCTTGGGTCTTTTCCCGGATTTCCATGGCGATGGCGCAGCGTATGGTGGGGAAATTGCATATTTCCGATGATATGCCGGTGGAAATAAAGCACAACAATGTGCGCATTGATTACAGCAAGGTGTTGGCAGATTCGGATTTTGGCAAGACCATGTTCCATGGACATCGCTTATTGGATATGATTGAGATAGAGAATGCCACGCCGAAAGAGGGCGGCATTATGTTTAAGACTAAGCTCAATATACCGGATGATGTAAAAGATGATTTGAAAAATCTTTTGCCACAGAAAAAATAACAGATAAATTTTGCAAGTTGATTGAGAAGGGAGAGATTTTTTGTACAGTCTGTACAAAAGGGGGACAGTATGCGCTGCTGCGTTTATGGCGGTGATGATGCTTATGCCGGCTGTTTTTGCCCGTCACAAAGAGGTAAAGCCGGATAAAATACTGTTTATTCCGCATGATAACAGGCCAATTTCGGACAAGCAGACGGCAGAAGTGGTGAAAAAGCTGGGATATGATGTTGTAATCCCGCCGGATGAGATTTTGGGAGACAGGCAGAATTTGGGCAATCCGGATGCTTTGTGGACATGGCTGGAGGCTAACGCCGTGGATGCCAAGGCTGCCGTTATTTCTTCGGATTCGTTGGTGTATGGAAGCCTGGTAGGTTCTCGCAAGCATAATTACAATCGGAACGAATTGGTGGGGCGCGTGGAAAAATTTTCGCAGTTCCGCAAGAAAAATCAGAAGATGTCGCTTTATGTCTTTGGGTCTATCATGCGAACCCCTCGCAGCGGCGAGGCATCCGGACATGAAGAACCTGCCTACTACCGCAGCTATGGTTCCGATATTTTCCGCTATACCGTTTTGCGAGACAAGGCGGAAGTAGAAGGTCTCAGCCATCGGGAAAATAAGGAAAAGGCTTTTTTGGAAGAACTTATTCCGCAAAAGAACTTGTCTGACTGGCTGGGGCGGCGAGGGAAGAATTTTGCGGTCAATGAGGAACTCATCAAATTGACCCGCAGGAATGTATTTGATTATCTCGTTTTGGGGCGGGACGATAATGCACCTTATTCCCAGACACATATGGAAAGTCGGCATTTGACTAATTTTGGCAAGGATTTGGGCAAGGAAAAGTTTCAGACCATGGCTGGCATTGATGAAATGGCGATGCTTTTGCTGGCCAGGGCGGTCAATCATATGCGCAATGAGACGCCTTCAGTCTATACACGCTATAACTGGGGGCGGGGCCCGTACACGGTGCCTGCCTATTCGGATGAAAAAATCAGTACATCCATAAACGATGCGATTATCGCAGCGGGCGGAACAGCTGTGACAAAACCTGAACAGGCAGATTTGGTTGTGATGGTGAATACCAATCCCAACGGCAAGACTTACGAGGCCAATGAACGAAAAAATGATGGTGAAGACCGGGAGGGAAGCAGGTACTTTGCTGATTTGGTCAGTGAATATGTAGATAAGGGATATCCTGTAGGCATTGCGGATATTGCTTTCGCGAATGGTTCTGATAATGCCTTGATGGAACAGCTGAAAAAACGTAACCTGCTCCTTAAGATTCGCGCGTATTCCGGCTGGAATACACCGACCAACAGCTCTGGTTTCCTTATCGGTGAGGGGATGCTGGTAAAAAGAATGAAGAAGGATGATGTGGAGGCGCTGCTCCTGACCCGCTATCTGGATGATTGGGCCTACCAGGCAAATGTCCGCAATACGATTGCCCGCCAGCTGACCTGGCTGCGAGGAGATGGCGTATACGGCAGCCTGGATTCTAAGCAGGAGGCAGTATCTTTGCGCACGCAAAAGATGCTCAGTCGTTTTGTCGCTAAAAATCTGCCGCAGATTTCCAACATGGAGGAAATCCATGTTTATTTCCCTTGGAATCGTATGTTTGAGTCTGATATCCAGCACCAAGAATATAAGGAGATTCACTTCTTCAAAAAGTAAAATTGAATTGTAGGGGACTGTTGCACAAATGTGACAGTTCTTTTTGTTATGCACATAAAAAAGTGTAAACTGGAAAAAATAAAGGGGGATTTCCTGTCGCCAAGAATAGACAATAATAAATTGACTGAAAAATGTAAATTTCCTCTTGCAATTAGCTTGAAACGTGCTATTATATTATCCATGAGAGAAAAGTGCTTTTTTTCACAAGTTAAAGTTAAAATTTTCACGAAGTGTGTATGCATAGGCTGGGAGGGCTTTTCATGGCAGATAAGAAACCGCGTATAGTGATTGTCGGCGCTGGCTTTGGCGGCGTCAAACTGGCAAAACTCTTTGCCAAGGAAGATGTAGAGGTTACGATTGTAGATCGTCATAATTTCCATTTGTTCCAGCCTCTGTTGTATCAGGTTTCTACGGCGGTGCTGTCCACGGACGAAATCGCCTATCCTGTCCGTACGTTTTTCCGCAAGAATCCCAATGTGGAATTCTTTATGGCAAAGGCGCAGGGCGTTGACCAGCAGCGCAATGTGCTGTTGACCAATCACGGGGAAGTCGCATACGATTACCTGGTTTTGGCTGCTGGTGCTACGACGAATTTCTTCGGCATGAAGGAAGTGGAGGAACACTCCTTCGGCATGAAGACTTTGCAGGAAGCTGTACATATCCGTAACCATGTGCTTCATATGTTCGAGCGTGCAAATAAATGCCAGGATCCGGAAGAGCGCCGCAAGATGCTGAGCTTTGTTGTTGTCGGCGGCGGCCCGACGGGGATTGAGGAAGCGGGCGCTATTTCCGAGCTGGTGGGGATTCAGAAAAAAGAATTCCACAACCTGGATTTTAGTGAAGTATCCATAAAACTCATCGAAGCAACAGCCAATGTTCTGCCCATGATGCCGCAGAACCTGCGTGACCATACCGTAGAGGTCCTGCGAGGAAAAGGCGTGGAAGTTATGCTGAATACGCAGGTTGTGGGGTATGATGGACATATCATCAAGCTGAAAAATGGTGAGGAAATCCCCACCAGCACACTTATCTGGGCCGCAGGTGTCAAGGCTGTGCCGTTCATTGCGGAGTGTGGCGGCGAGGTTGACCGGGCTGGCCGGATTATCGTCGAGGAAAATCTGTTGGTCAATGGCAGCAAGAATGTCTTTGCTATTGGTGACTGCGCGAACTTCTGCCATGGCACGGAACGTCCTCTGCCGACCGTTGCGCCTGTCGCGACACAGCAGGCGGCCGTCTGCTGCAGCAA
>CADAAS010000152.1 GCA_902785885.1 Pseudoselenomonas ruminantium | reverse complement strand
AGCTTCCTGCTGCTGCGGCGTTACAATGCTCACATGATACATCAGGGAAGCAATCTGGTCCATGATGGCCGATTCCATCTCCTCGAACATATCGAGTGCTTCAATCTTGTATTCCACGAGCGGATTGCGTTGGCCATAAGCCCGCAGGTTGATGCCGTCACGCAGCATATCCATGTGGTCCAGATGTTCCATCCACTTGCTGTCGACTACGCGGAGCATAACAACCTTTTCGAGCTCGCGCATGTTTTCTTCACCGAACAAGAGTTCACGCTGATGATAGCCATCGGCAGCCGTCTGTTCGAGTTTTTCCTTCAATTCATCACGGGAAAGCTCAACCAGTTCTTCCTTCTTTAAAGCACCTGCCGGCGCGTAAATCTTCTCGGCATCCTCAATCAGCCCGTCAAGCTGCCATTCTTCCGGATAGAGCTGCTCATTGGCATACTGATTCATCTCGTCCTTGATGATGTGGTTGACCATGCCCATGATGTTCTCGCGCAGGTTTTCGCCGAGCAGAATCTTGCGGCGTTCGCCGTACATGACTTCACGCTGCTGATTCATGACATCATCGTATTCAAGCACGTGCTTACGAATATCGAAGTTGCGCGCTTCGACCTTCTTCTGTGCATGTTCGATGGAGTTGGTGATGAGCTTATGTTCAATCGGTTCGTCTTCTTCCATGCCCAGCTTGTCCATCATGCCCGCAATGCGGTCAGAGGCAAACAGACGCAGCAAATCGTCTTCCAGGGACAGGAAGAAACGGGATGCTCCCGGGTCGCCCTGACGGCCGGAACGGCCGCGCAGCTGATTGTCGATACGACGGGATTCATGGCGCTCCGTACCCACGATGAACAAGCCGCCGAGTTCCGGCACACCTTCGCCGAGCTTGATATCCGTACCGCGGCCGGCCATGTTGGTGGCAATGGTAACGGCACCACGCTGACCGGCATCGGCAATGATTTCGGCTTCCTTTTCATGGAACTTGGCATTCAACACGCTATGCGGAATGCCGTTTTTCTTGAGCACATTGCTGAGTTCTTCCGACTGCGTAATGGAGGTCGTGCCGATAAGCACCGGCTGGCCCTTCTCGTGCAGTTCCTTGACGAACTTGCCCACAGCGCGGTACTTGGCTGCCTTGTTCTTGTAGATAAGGTCCGGGTAGTCAACACGCTGTACCGGACGGTTGGTCGGCACCACGATTACCGGCAGATTGTAAATCTTCAGGAACTCGTCTTCCTCGGTCTTGGCCGTACCGGTCATGCCGGAGAGCTTGTTGTACATGCGGAAGTAGTTCTGGAAGGTAATCGTCGCGAGCGTCTGGGACTCACGCTGAATCTTCACGCCTTCTTTTGCCTCGATAGCCTGATGCAGGCCATCGGAATAACGGCGGCCTTCCATCAAACGACCCGTGAATTCATCGACGATGATGACTTCATCATTGCGCACCACATAATCGCGGTCACGCTTCATGAGTGCCTTGGCACGCAGAGCTGCGGTAAAGCAATGGGACAGCTCGATATTTTCCGGTGCATAGAGATTGGTGATGCCCAGCATCTTTTCAATCTTGGGCACAACGCTGTCGTCCGGCGCCACCGTCTTCTGCTTTTCATCGACCTTGTAATCCACGCCCTCTTTGAGCGTAGCAACAGCGCGGGCCATGGTCGCATACATATCCGTGGACTTTGCGCCCGGGCCGGAAATGATGAGCGGCGTACGCGCTTCATCGATGAGAATGGAGTCCACTTCATCGACGATGGCGTAGTTGAGTTCCCGCTGTACCATCTGGTCGGGATAGATGACCATGTTGTCGCGCAGGTAATCAAAGCCGAACTCATTGTTCGTACCAAAGGTTACATCACAGCTATAAGCATACTTGCGTTCCGGGAAGTCCATATCGTGCACCACGAGCCCAACGGTCAGCCCCAAGAAACGATAGAGCTTGCCCATTTCCTCGCTGTCGCGGCGGGCCAGATAGTCATTGACCGTAATCACATGCACGCCCTTGCCCGTCAGCGCATTGAGGTATACCGGCAGCGTTGCGACCAAAGTCTTACCTTCACCAGTACGCATTTCCGCAATGCGGCCTTCATGCAGGCACATGCCGCCAATCATCTGCACATCAAAATGACGCATGCCCAGCGTACGGCGGGAGGCTTCACGCACTACTGCAAACGCTTCCGGCAGTAAATCGTCCAAAGTCTCGCCATTAGCCAGGCGCTCCTTGAACTTACCCGTATACCCCGTCAGCTTGTCATCCGTCAGATTCGCCATCTGTGGTTCCAGGGCGTTGATTTTTTCGACAACCTCGCGATAACGGGCAATCTCTTTATCGTTATTGTCGCCTAAGAATCTTTTGAGAAATCCTAGCAAACAAAATCACTCCAATCCTATAAATAAGCCTACCTTACAATATTAACAAAGACAGGTGCATAAGTCAATTAAGGGCGGCGCATAGGCGCAGAAAAAAAGCGGCTGAACCTGACCTAAAGCCAGCATTCAGCCGCGAAGGGAATTCTTCTTATGCCATTAGAGTCCCATCTCCTGAATCCGCCGGAAGAAAGTCGACCGGCTGATGGAGCAGGCTTTTAGCAGTACCTTTAATGGTATCTGGCGATTACGCCAGCGTTTGACGAGACTGACGAAATTTTGGGGTACATAGGCTTCGGGACGGCCGAAACGGATGCCCTTGGCTTTGGCCGCACTAATGCCCTGCGACTGGCGTTTTTTGATGTTTTCCCGCTCGGATTCGGCAACAAAGGACAGTATCTGCAGGACCAAATCAGCGATAAAGGTTCCAAGCAGGTCCTTATACTGTCTGGTGTCGAGCAGCGGCATATCGATAATGCAAATATCCACACCGATATGCTCGGTGAGATAGCGCCACTGGTTCTGAATTTCCTTGTAATTGCGTCCCAGCCGGTCAATGCTCAACACATACAGCAAATCCCCTCGCTGCATTTTTTTGAGCAGTTTTTGGTAGCTTTCCCGCTGAAAGTCCTTCCCCGACTGCTTGTCCATATAGATGTTCCTCTGTGGTATCGCCAATTCCTGAATGGCCTCCAATTGCCGGGCTTCATTTTGGTCCAAAGATGATACACGGATATACGCATACGTCTGCATATTTTCCCCTCCCTAAAAATGTATGATATTGTACCCACTAATATATATACATAATCTGCAAGGGAAAAAAAATCTATCACATAAAGCAAAAAAGCGATTGCTTATGATGCCAGTCTGCATCTGCAATCGCTTTTATCTTTATTTTTCCCGCTGTTCCTTCTTCCACTGCTCTGCGTATTTCTTCCGTGCTTCGGCTTTTTGCTTTTGACGCGCCTCATAGGCCTTGGGCGCAATGTCCTGCAAATACGCATCCGGAATCTGATTTACAGCCTTGGGCTGCAAGCGGTAAAGCTCAGCAAAATCGGCTTTTGCTGCCTCAACATTTCCCCGCTCATCCTCAATGACCGCTGCCAGATAATAGGAAATGGCATTGTTCTTGTCGATTTCCTTGGCTTTGGCCAAATCCGCCAGCGCCTTGTCCAATTCGCCCTGCATATGATAGATATCTGCCCGGTTGAGATAAGTGTAGATGTTTTTGCCGTCCGCAGCCACAGCCTTATCCGCTTCACTGAGCGCGCCCGCAAAGTCACCATTTACGGCCTTTGCCCGAGCGCTGATGGACTGGCTTTCTGCGAGATTATCCATATTGCGGCTGGCAAAGACGCGCTGCATCTGCTGGTTGGCTTTTTCGCCCCAGCCAAAGTCGCTATAGGTATCGGCGTTTTCCCGCATCTTTTTGACGGCCTTGCCATCGGCATTCAGCACTGCCTCTCGCTGAATCGCAAGATTTTGTGCCCGTTTGCTTTCTGCTGCCCGCATCTTCTGCCGCGCTCCGCTGGCCGCTTCGCCCGCATAGGCTTTGGCAACGAGTTCCTGCAGCCTGTCACCTGCTTTGCGCATGACGATAAATTTTTGCAGGGCCGCATTTACCCGGTCAGCACGCAGGCAGGTTAAATTCCCGTCCTTGTCCGGATGAAAGTTCCAACCGGCAATGCTGTCATAATCGTGGAAGGCTTTCGCCAAGGCCCCGGCCACAAGATAGGCATTTTCCATGGTATTGTTGTAATCCTCTGTGGTCGCCTCGACCGTCAGGAGTTTTTCGCCATCGATGAAGATATCCTTTCGATCCTGCACGGTCACATGGCCGCATCCGTAATCGGACATCATTTTGGCCAGCCGGTCTTCACGCTGTCTTGTTTCCGGATGGTCACTGTAGCTCTCCCGCTCCTGCTTTTTGGGGTCAGGGTCCTGATATTCCAAAAAGTTCTGCGTTTCATAGGTGAGATAATACGCCATACGGGCCATAGCAGCAGCCCCGCCCCCGGGATTGAAGCCCGCACTGGTCATAATGTAGAAACCGCCCTCATCGGCTTCATTTTCCGTCGGCAGGGTGACATTCTTGGCGATGGAATAGCCCGCCAGCCCATTGAGTTTATTCCAGTCCATGGAGCCGGTATCCATATTGATCATGCTCATGCCCATGTACTGGGCCACCGCTTTGGCATAGTTCTTGGCGCTGTGCTGTTCCACCCCATGGGTCATTTCATGGGCAAGCACCGCCGCCAGTTCATCCGGCTCCAGATTCATGCCACGCACCAGGGCCCGGTTAATGCTGATATAATTGGTCGGATAGCAGGAGGCATTAAAATCCTTGCTATCATTCACCGCCCAGACAAAGGGCAGCGAATTTACTTTCAATACATAATGGCCCTTGCTGACCAACTGTTCCATCACGTCATTGACCACCTGCACATCATGGGCATTGGGATCAAGGCCATTTTTTTCAATATCCTGTGCGCGGCTTTGCACCTGCGCACTGACGTTGTTGCCTAACGCCAGAATACTGGCCAGGCTGGATTTATAGGCAGCAAATACGCCTAAGGCCTGCGCTGCGGCCCCCCAGGCATCCACGGCCTCAGCCCTCGGCAGCGGCAGGTATGCACCAGCCCCCAATATCCCTGCCGTCACAATAGCGGCTATCTTTTTATGTAATCGACTAAAAAACAATTTCATCACCTCGTTATGGTCAGCTTTTCCTGTTTTTTATTGTATCATATCCAGATTAAAGATACCTGAAAAAAAAATCTGCAAAAAAATATCATTTTTTTCCCTTTTGTAACCTCAGTTACATATTGTTTTCATAAAACTTCGCTATAATAAGCTTGTCGATAAGAGATACTTGGTTAATCCCCCAAGGTAAACGCTCTTATTGATTCCCTAAACAAGAAGGAATATCCCACCCTTCTTGCTTCCCATTTCTCAAATTTTTTATCATCCCTTCCCAGGAAGCCCGTGAAGTACAATCCCACTTCACGGGCTTCCTCTTTTTATGCCCCTCTGCTTATTTTCATTATTGCTGAATAATTATCTTAATTTTCATACTATGCCTAAATAGAATCGAACCAATCATCCTGGGCTATTGAAAAAATACTGAATTTTATTTATGATAGAAATATAATAAATTGTAATAACAATTTGTGGAAATCATTCTATTGCTTCATATCATAAAAGGAGGCGCATGTATCTTGGACAAGATGAGTAAAGAAGCACTTGCCGTCAAGCGGGCCGAGCAGGCCTTTGACCGCAAGCGCCGGACTATCGGCCTGTTCGGCGGCCCCATCCTCGCACTCTTGGTCTTTCTGACCCCGATTGCAGGACTGACCGTGCCAG
>CADAAS010000151.1 GCA_902785885.1 Pseudoselenomonas ruminantium | reverse complement strand
TTCGTGCAACGGCGAAAAGTATTACCACCTCCGCCCAAACTGAGCTGTAACAACTAACAGAAATCTCGCAATAACATCGATAAACTGCAATTGTAACCTAAAAAGCTGACCCGTCAATTGACGAGTCAGCTATGAAAAACAGGAAACTTATGCGTTTTCTTTGCGGAACTTATCCATGAACTGGGCAAGTTTTTCAGCGCCTTCATACGGCATTGCATTGTAGATGGATGCACGCATGCCGCCGACACTGCGGTGGCCTTTGACACCGCTGAGTCCCTGCTCTAAAGCTTCTTTTACGAATTTTGCTTCGAGTTCTTCAGAGGGCAGGCGGAAGGTGACGTTCATGAAGGAACGGCTGTCCTTGTCAGCATGGCCTTTGTAGAAACCGTCGGAATTGTCGATGGCATCGTAGACCACAGCGGCTTTCTTTTTGTTGCGTTTGGCCATTTCCTCAAGGCCGCCTTCAGCCTTAATCCAGGCGGCAACTTTGCCGACCATGTAGATGCAGAAAGCAGGCGGCGTGTTGTAGAGGGAATCCTTTTCGAGGAAGGTGCTGTAGCGGAACATGGTCGGCAGAGTCTTGGGGCTCTTGGCGAGCAGTTCTTTCTTGGCAACGACGAGCACGACACCAGCAGGGCCTAAGTTCTTCTGCACGCCGGCGTAGATGAAGTCAAACTTCTTGAAGTCGAGCGGGCGGGAGAGCATATCTGAGGACATGTCCGCAAAGAGGGGCACGCCGTTTGTTTCAGGGATGTAGTGGTATTCCGTACCATAAATGGTGTTGTTGTAGCAAAGGTGTACGTAGGCAGCATTCGGATTGATTTTGAGTTCTTCCTGAATGGGAATGTGCTTGAAATCCCTGTCCTTACTGGAAGCGGCGATTTCACCTACGCCTAAGAGTTCCGCCTCTTTGTAGGCTTTGGAGGCAAAACTGCCGGACAGGACATAGCTGCCGGGATGGTCTGGGCTTGCAAAGTTCAGCGGAATCATGGCGAATTGCTGGCTGGCACCGCCCTGACAGAACAGGACTTCGTAATCATCGCCGAGGCCCATGAGTTCCTTGATATCGGCTTTTGCCTGCGCATGCACGGCGGCATAGGGCTTAGCACGGTGACTGATTTCCAGAATGGACATGCCGCTGTCACCGAAGTTCAGAAATTCTGCCTGTGCTTCCTTGAGTACCGACAGGGGCAGGGTAGCCGGGCCGGGATTAAAGTTATATACGCGATTTGCTTCCATGGAGTACCTCCTAAAAGTAAAAAACTTACAATGTTACATATAGCGGATATTTTTCTCTATTTTACCCCTAATTTTTTATAAAAGCAAGGGCAAAAACAAATATTGTTCCTCTATAAAACACAGATGGCGAAACTGGAAAGATAAATTTTACAGATTTACGAAAAATATCTTGACATACCTGCGGAATAATGATAAGCTTACATCAATTTCAAAATTAAACAATAAGGAACTGCGATAAATAATATTGTAAGATTATTTTATCGTAGTGACCTAAACCGATGAAGCGGAGATAACGGCTTTTACGCCTTTACAGAGAGCCTGCGTTGCTGGAAGTCAGGCAAGAAACGAATGGTCAAATGGACCGCTGAGGGTGCAGTCAAATGATTTGACAGGTCAAATCAGAGTATTCTGCAACGTGAGGAACGCGTGAGTTTCCGGGGATATGGTTGTATCCTGCAAAGCGCATGGCTGAAAGCCATGAAAACAAGGTGGCACCGCGGATAGTGTGAAAACTTTTCGTCCTTGATAGAATGGATTGTTCTGTCAAGGGCGTTTTATTTTGCCTGGGTTATGGCAGAACCGTGCCGGAGTTTTTGTATCGAAGGAGGATTTACCATGATTGAGCAGGCTATTGTAAAGATTGTCAGCAAAGAAGATTTGACTTACGATGAAGCTTATGCCGTGATGAATGAGATTATGAGCGGCAAGACTAGTCCTACACAGAACGCGGCATTCCTCGCGGCACTTTCGACCAAGAGTGCGCGTGCGGAAACCACGGAGGAAATCGCCGGCTGTGCGGCGGCGATGCGTGACCATGCGACGAAAGTGGATACGGGAATGGATATCTGCGATATTGTCGGTACCGGCGGCGACCATAGTCAGAGCTTTAATATCTCCACCACGGCAAGTTTAGTTGCGGCTGCGGGCGGCGTAAAAGTCGCCAAGCATGGCAATCGTGCCGCATCTTCCAAATGCGGCACGGCAGATTGCCTGGAGGCACTGGGGGTCAATATCGAGCAAAGCCCGGAGATGTGCAAGAAACTGCTCGATGAAGTGGGCATGTGTTTCTTCTTTGCGCAGAAGTATCACACCTCGATGAAATATGTCGGCGCTATCCGCAAGGAACTCGGTGTGCGGACGGTGTTCAATATCCTTGGCCCGCTGACCAATCCCGGCAGCCCGACTCGCCAGCTCTTAGGGGTTTATGATGAATACCTCGTGGCACCGCTCGCGCATGTGCTCAGCAGCCTTGGTGTCAAACGGGGCATGGTGGTTTACGGCAAGGATAAATTGGATGAGATTTCCCTGTCAGCGCCCACGGCGGTCTGCGAAATCCGTGATGGCTGGGTCAAGGCTTATACCATTAAGCCGGAGGATTTCGGTATGGAGCGCTGCACGAAGGATGATTTGGTGGGCGGCACGCCGGCGGAAAATGCCGCGATTACCCGCAGTATTTTGCAGGGCGAGCGCGGGCATAAGCGCAATGCGGTGCTCTTAAACGCCGGGGCTGCGCTTTATATCAACGACAAGGCCCCGACTTTGGCGGAGGGCGTAAAGCTGGCGGCAGAGCTTATTGACTCCGGCAAGGCCATGGAAACTTTGGAGAAGTTTGCCGCTATAAGTCAGAAAGTGCAGGCGGTGGCATGAATGTATTAGAGCGATTAGCAGGTTACGCCCGCGAACGAGTGGAGGCAGCGAAAGCAGAAAAGCCACTTGCGCAAATCCGTGAGGAAGCGTTGGCGCTGCCCAAAGGGGATTTTGCCTTTGAACAGGCCTTGCGGAAAAAGAAGCTGTCCTTTATCTGCGAATGCAAGAAGGCTTCGCCTTCTAAAGGGCTTATTGCTCCGGACTTTCCCTATTTGCAGATTGCCCAGGAATACGAGGTTGCCGGCGCTGATGCAATTTCCGTGTTGACGGAGCCACGCGAGTTTTTAGGCAGTGATGCTTACCTGCGGGAGATTGCGGCGGCGGTGAACATTCCCTGCCTGCGCAAGGATTTCACCGTGGATGAATATATGATTTATGAAGCCAAGCTTTTAGGCGCGGCGGCGGTGCTCTTGATTTGCGCCCTGCTTACGGAGGAGCAGATTCGGAAATACTTGGCCATCTGCGATAAGCTGGGGCTGTCGGCGTTGGTGGAAGCCCATGATGAAGCAGAAGTGAAGATGGCCTTAAATGCGGGGGCGCGGATAATCGGCGTCAATAACCGCAATCTCAAGGATTTTTCCGTAGACCTCAATAATAGTGCCAACTTGCGTGAATTGGTGCCTGCAGATATCATCTTTGTAGCCGAAAGCGGCATCAAGGATGCAGAAGATGTCAAAGCCGCTGTGAAGATGGGCGCCAGCGCTGTGCTGGTGGGAGAAGCCTTGATGCGGGCGGAAGATAAGAATGGAAAACTAGCGGAGTTTTATGCCGCTGCGGATAGAGTAAAGGAGAGTTTGCAATGACCAATCCTCAGGGAAGATTTGGCATTCATGGCGGGCAGTACATTCCCGAAACCTTGATGAATGCCGTTATCGAATTAGAAGAAGCCTATAACCACTATAAAAATGACCCGCAGTTCCAAAAGGAACTCACGGAACTCTTAAACGACTATGCAGGCCGTCCGTCACGGCTCTACTATGCGGAGAAGATGACTCGCGACTTGGGCGGGGCGAAAATCTACCTTAAGCGCGAGGACTTAAATCATACCGGTGCCCATAAAATCAATAATGTGCTGGGGCAGGCACTACTGGCGAAAAAGATGGGCAAGACCCGCCTGATTGCCGAAACCGGCGCGGGCCAGCATGGTGTGGCTACGGCTACGGCGGCCGCGCTTATGGGCATGGATTGCGTGGTCTTTATGGGCAAGGAGGATACGGAACGGCAGGCGCTCAATGTCTACCGCATGCGTTTGCTCGGAGCCAAGGTCGTAGCGGTTACATCCGGAACGGCAACGCTCAAGGATGCCGTATCCGAAGCCATGCGTGAATGGACGACCCGCATCAGCGACACGCATTATTGCTTAGGTTCCGTTATGGGGCCGCACCCGTTCCCGACGATTGTCCGCGATTTTCAGGCGGTTATCTCGCAGGAAATCAAAAGTCAGATGTTAGAGAAAGAAGGCCGCCTGCCGGATGCGGTACTGGCCTGTGTGGGCGGCGGCTCCAACGCCATCGGCAGTTTCTATCACTTCATTGAGGATGAGCAGGTACGGCTGATTGGCTGTGAAGCTGCCGGCCGGGGCATTGACACCTTTGAGACGGCGGCGACCATCAATACGGGGCGTGTAGGGATTTTCCATGGCATGAAATCCTATTTCTGTCAGGATGAAAATGGTCAGATTGCACCGGTGTACTCGATTTCAGCGGGGCTTGACTATCCCGGTGTCGGCCCCGAACATGCCCATTTGCACGATATCGGGCGGGCAGAGTATGTGGCGATTACTGATGATGAAGCAGTGGAGGCGTTTGAATATCTCTCGCGGACGGAAGGCATTATCCCGGCGATTGAGTCCTCCCATGCCATCGCCCATGCCATGAAACTGGCACCGCAGCTGGACAAGGACAAAATCATCGTTGTAACGGTATCTGGACGGGGCGACAAGGACTGTGCCGCCATTGCCCGCTATCGGGGGGAGGATATTCATGAGTAATATTGCAAACGCATTCAAGAACGGCAAAGCCTTTATTCCCTTTTTTACCTGCGGTTTCCCTGATATGGAAACGAGCAAGGCTGCGATTAAGGCGGCTGTGGATAACGGCGCTGACCTTATCGAACTGGGGATTCCCTTCTCTGACCCCACCGCCGAAGGCCCGGTGATTCAGCGCTCCACCTTGGGGGCGTTAAAAAATGGCGTCAATACCAACAAGATTTTCAAGATGGTCAAGGAACTGCGGCAGGAAGTCACGATTCCGCTGGTATTTATGACCTATGCCAATGTGGTGTTCTCCTATGGCGGGGAGGATTTTTTCGCCAAATGTCAGGAAGTGGGCATTGATGGCATTATCCTGCCGGACTTGCCCTATGAAGAAAAAGAGGAGTTCTCAGCACTTAGCGAAAAGTACGGCGTGGATTTGATTTCCATGATTGCGCCGACGTCCCACGAGCGCATCGCCATGATTGCCAAGGAAGCCACGGGCTTTATCTATGTGGTCAGCAGTCTGGGCGTTACCGGTGTGCGCAAGGAAATCACCACGAATCTGACGGAAATGGTGGAGGAAATCCGCAAGGTTACGGATGTGCCCTGTGCCATTGGCTTTGGCATTGCCAATCCTGACCAGTCCAAGCGCATGGCAAAGATTGCTGATGGCGTGATTGTGGGGTCGGCGATTGTGAAGCTGCTTGAAAAATACGGGAAGGATGCGCCGGAGTATGTGGGGGCTTATGTGAAGTCTATGCATCCGAGAAATTTGCTATAAATGTAGCCCGAGGAAAAAAGATGTTTCCTCGGGCTATTTCGTGAAAAATTGCAGTTTGTCGAGGAGTTCGTGATAAAGTTATCCGGTTCATACGTGGTTAGGGGGCGAA
>CADAAS010000150.1 GCA_902785885.1 Pseudoselenomonas ruminantium | reverse complement strand
CAAAAACTGCGTTGTCATGTCATTAAGCGTAGCAAAACGGCCTGCAGTAGCCCCCGCTACAGCCGCATCAATCGCACCTGCCCCCTGCTCTTTCAAGACGTTCATAAAACGGGTTACTGCTGCTTTTCCATTGTCGCCGGAATGATAGGCCATATAACGCATCAGGGCAAAGCCGCCGGCATAAGGTTCCTGCGTACCTGCCGTACCGCCAGTGCTGAAAAGAGTAGAATATGCAGACGCAGTCATTTGACTCATATAGCTCAACAAGCGCTCATCAGCCCCTTGGGTAAGTTCCGCCATCCCCTCAATAACATAAAGCGGTAAACTGCCAAAATTCGAGATATTCGCTGCCATGACACCATGGGTCATTTCGTGGGCGATTGTACGGTCAAGATAAGAACTGGTCAAGGATGATTTACCATTCACATCCTCCATATCCATAGCGCTATAATAATCCATATTCACATGCAGTTCCAACGGGGAGGATGTCTTTACATAAGCCAGTGTACCATTCGTCCCCTGATTATCCAGAATAACTTTCATCCTGCTTATAGTAGTACTGTCCTGCATAAAGTCCACACCATAAGCTTCTTTAATCATTTCCAAGCTGTTCTGAATCCATTCGCTGTTCAGCGCCTTGATAATCTGCTGTTCCACCGTGTCTGCCTGCCGGTTGGAGCCATCGAACAGGGGCCTGCCGTTGAAGGTCGCACTGGCATTATCGTCAATCTGCTCCACGAGCTGATCGACCTCTTTTTGCATCGTTGCGCGGTCCATATCAGTATTGGTATCATTGGCCGAGTTCAATGCTTTTTCCTTGATGGTCTTCATTATGTCAATCGTCGATTGGAGTGCGCCCTCTGCCGTGCGCATCATGCTGGTTGCATTCTGCGTATTGGCTGTCGCTTGGTCAAGGCCGCGGATGCGAACCCGCATTTTTTCGGATATGGAATAGCCGGATGCATCATCACCGGCACCATTTATGCGCATTCCTGTGGAAACTTTCTGTAAACTCTTGCGCAAGTCTCCTTCATTTTTATTCAAGGTATTCAGGGCATTCAAGGATTCCTTATTGTTCTTGACTACCATTGCCATAATACTTACCTCCGTGTACGCGGGGCCATTTTTCCCTATCATATAGTATATCGACAGAATGGGATTTTTCTTAAATCCGGTTGTATACGTCAAAAAGGCACAAAATCCTGCAAGCAGAACTTGTGCCTGAAATACACATGACTGTAAATATTCAGAAACATTACTGACATCTTCTATGCTTTATTTTAACAGGTTAAGAACATTTGAACTGTTTTGGTTTGCTTGTGCCAGCACGGCCTGAGCTGATTGTGTCAATATATTGGCTTTGGCATAGTCAGTCATTTCCTTGGCCATATCCGCATCGCGGATGATACTTTCGGCTGCCTGCGTATTTTCTTCGTTAGTCACCAGATTATCTTCCGTTTGACCTAAGCACATACGATAAGCCCCCATGCGGGTAATCTCGTTCAAAGTATATTCAACAGCATTATCCAATATCCCCAACGCTTCCAAAGCAGCTTCAAAAGGCGTAACATGGGCTTCTTCCAAAGAAGGAGCTTGAAAATTCATTTTCATATCCTTTGGATACATACTATTGATAAAAATTCTCTGATGTTGATTGGCTTTGGTCCCAGTATGGATAATCAACGGCGCACCAAAATCCGCTCCCATACCACCACTAGAATTATTGGATTGACCACCGTACACATTATTGATAAACTGCATTTCGCATCCATCATTATCTTTCAGGTAATAATAGTTTCCATTTATCTCAGCCATGCGTAAATAATGTGCCGTATCAATGTAGGATATTTGATGCATTCGTATCAATCGGATTACTTGATATCCAATCTTTAAACCCATAGTTAATTACAGGTATCTGACTTTGTACGGAATTTATCCCATCAAAGATAGCTTTTGACAAATCCGCCCCATTAGTAACATTCTGAATTCCAATGGTAAAAGCCCGCGCCAATCGACTACTTGCCACCCCCGTTTTTTGAGCAGGTGAACTCGTATAAGTTGTTGTATTTGTGCCAGCATCAAATATAATATCTATATATTGGCTACATTTTCCACAGAGAATCGAAAAGCCTGCTCCATCCAAATCGCTAGGATAATTAACATTTAAGCCAGAAAAATCTAGCGAAACAGCAATCTGTTGATTTTGCCCAGAACCTGTTGGCATTGATTGTCCGGTTTCTTTCCAATAGTTCCATGTTCCTGCTAATGGTCCTTTAAAACTACTAGCCACTGGAACACCACTTCCAGCATTTGAGATAAGCGGTGTAGATGGGCTGCATGAATTAAATGCCGGTTGAAATCCTCCTGTCAGTGCATACCCCACTGATGGCGACGTATTTGATGAGGAAGAACTCCCCATACTATGCAGAGCATAATCCCCTGTTAATAACAGCCTCCCATTATAATTCGTAGATGCTGCAATACCCGTAATGGTTTCCTTACGGCTTGCAAATTCTTTTTCCAGTGTTTCCCGATCAAAATCCGTATTATGATCATTGGCAGAGTTGATAGCCATGGCTTTCATTTCACGCAGGTTATTAAGAATTTCTTTCATACCGCCTTCGGCTACAGCAACCAAATCTTTACCGTTTTTCGTATTCTGAATATCCTGGCCAAGAGCGCGAATCATGGTACGCATCCGCTCTGAAATGGAATAGCCGGAAGCATCATCACCGGCACTATTTGTACGCATACCACTGGAAACTTTTTTCAATTGTTTTTCCAGGCTGGAATCATTTTTCTTTAGTTGTCCCAGTGCCATCATAGAGCCACTATCGTTTCTTATTGTCATAGCCATGACAGCATTCCTCTTTTCCATAAAAACTTACTGCAACAAACTAAGTACAGATGAACTGTTCTGATTGGCCTGCGCCAGCATGGACTGGGCGCTTTGGCTCAGGACATTGGCTTTGGTATAGTCGGTCATGGCTTTTGCCATATCTGCATCCCGGATAACACTCTCCGCGGAAGTGACATTTTCATGGGCAGTGGTAATGTTGGCAGCGGTGTATTCCAAACGACTGTTCATGGCACCAATAATTGTCTGCTGTTTCAATGCCCTGCCAATTGCCCGGTCAACAACGGTAATCGCAGAATTGGCCAGTTCCTGCGTCACAACGCTGAGGGTAGTGCCGTCAGACTTTCTAAGTCCCAATGCCTTGCAGCGCATATCGGCAAGCCCTGCCCGCAGCTGTTGGTTTGCCTTGGTACCCGTATGGAAAACCAGATTCTTCTCTGGTTCTGCATCGGCAGACTGTTTAGCCAGATAGCGCAGTATCATATAGCCGGCGGCATAAGCCTGATCACCTGAGGCCGAAGACGAATTTTCCAAAACATTACGCAGTGTGGACGGAGCGGCTGCCAAACTGCTGATGGTACTTTTACGAAAATCATCAATACCATGTACCACTTCCGCAGCCCCTTCCTTGATATACTTGGGCAGGCTGGAGAAGTTCTCAATGTTGGCGGACATCAGGGCATGCACCATTTCATGCGCGATAGTGCGGTCAAGATAACCGGCCCCGCCAGAGGCATTGCCATTCCAATCGTTCATATCCATAGACGAGTAATAATCCATATTGATGGTCAGGCTAAGCCCTGTGGTCACTCCGCCTGAAATACTGCTGGTGACAAAGGCCAACGTCCCATTTTGGCCATTGTTGGCCAAAATTACATCCATTGTGCGGACAGAATTGCCTTTCTCCCAAAAATTCAATGCGTACGATTCATCAATAAGGTCCATGCAGTTTTGCAGCCACGGGTTGTCCAAAGCTCCTAAAATTGCTCTTTCCACATCGGAATTAACAGAAGCCGGCCATTTCACCGTCAGGCCGCGAATACGGGAAGTTCCCCCTGCCGGATTGCCACCATAAGGATATTCCTTTTCCGGCACAATGCTTTCGGCGGTCTTCACCACTTCGTTTCGTGCATCCTTACCCGTAATCGCTCCCGTATCATCATTATTCAAATCAATGCCGCAGGCCTCAAGTCCACTGTTGGTAATATCGTTGATAAAGCTGTCAATCAGGGATTTTTCGTTTTCAAACTTGCCACCAGAAACGTATTTTATAGCACCATCCAATGCTTCCTGTGCGGTGGTGTTGGCGTCATCCAAATAACTCATAAAGGAGGCCATGGCATCCCACGGATTGGCCACAATGCCCCGTCCCTGAGTGCCGTCCAAAAGCCGCTTGCCGTTAAAGGTCACGGAAGCATTATCCTCAATTTGGGACATATATTGGTTAAGTTCCTTTTGGATGGTCGCACGATCATCATCTGTATTGGTATCATTAGCGGCATCAATGGCTTTTTCCTTAAAGGATTTCAATATATCCACGGTGGAGGATACGGCCCCTTCTGCTGTTTTGAGCAGGCTGACCGCATTCTGAGTATTGGCATTAGCGGCTTCCAACCCACGCAGTTGCACCCGCATGCGTTCGCTGATGGCATAGCCTGAGGCATCATCTGCAGCATTATTTATTTTCTGTCCAGAAGCTGCTTTTTCCAAGGCTTTGGACAGCTTGTTATTATTTTTATTCAGTTCCCCTAGTGCCATCTGGGCAGCGATATTGTTCTTAATCACCATTGCCATGATAAATCCTCCCTGAAAAGCCAACCACGTCCCTTGCTTTTTCCGTCTATACTGTATATCGTATCATTTGCTTATTTTCTTAAGGCAGGTTGACGATATTTATCGCTCAGGAGGATTCGGGGACTATACAGTCAGGTTTATTGCAGAATATTGAACTGCTTTTTCTCGATTTTACAATTATGCTCCAGTCGCACAAAAAAGCCTCTCTATGGCTTAATTTAGCACATAGAAAGGCTTTTTTCTACAGATTTCATCCCTACAGCACACTGCTGCTGTTCTGAGTGACCTGTACCAATATATGGGCAATCAATCTCTGCTGAGCATATCGCCTTTTTTGATTTGTTCCTTGCTTTCGGTAATGCGGCAGGTGGTTTCATCCTTGCCGATTTCGAGGACTTCGGCACGGCCGATTTCTTTTTCGTCACGGATGATGGCCAGGGATTCGCCCTGGAAGAATTTGGCATTGGAGCCTTGGTCAACGGTGATGATTTCGCCCCTGATGTTGGTAATTTTTCCTACGCCAACTTTTTTGCCGTTGTTGCCTGCGGGGTTGGTCAAATCTTCCACGAATTTTTCGGCTGCGTAGGTGCAGGTGTTCTTGAAGGATTCTGCTGCATTTTTGCCGCCGCGGACGACGTTATAGGTTTTGTCGAGCAGGGCAATTTCCTTCTGGCAGTTGATGAACTGGAGCTGCAGTACCATCTTGCTCTTGTACGGGGCTTCAAAGCCGGACATGATGCGGTCAACCAGCGAGGAGCCGCCTTTTTTCTGGGTGTTTACCTCGGTGATTCTGCCGCAGACGACAAAGCGGGCGCCGAGTTCCCGGCCTGCCTTGGCGGCAGACTGGACGTCAGCGGTGATTTTCTTTGCGTCCATGGTCATCAGCTTGTCTTCGTAGGTAACCGGCTCCATTACGGTGTAGGTGCCGTCGCCCATGAATTCGATGTTTATCTTGCTGGTCATCATCTTGATAATGTCTTCTGCGTCCTGGTCATCCTCGTAGTCGGAGAGGGTGAATTCCTGCTGCAGGGGCAGAACGAGCACCGTTCTGGGGGCAGCAGCGCAGACAGCCGTAAGGGCGGTCAGCAGGCACATTGCCGTGAAGAGCAGCTTTAGGGTGTTTCGCCAAATGTTCACGTTTTTTTCGTCCTTTCAATAAC
>CADAAS010000149.1 GCA_902785885.1 Pseudoselenomonas ruminantium | reverse complement strand
GTACCATCATCGACGAGGGCGTGGAAATCACCGGCCCGGGAGTGAAAAACGGGCTGATCGTCATAGACAATGAGATTAAGTACTGTTCCCCCGGTTTGAAGACGGTAATTATCCCGGAAGGAGTCACCGACATAGGAGAGAACGATCTGGATTCGCTGATCGCACCGGAGGTGCTGGACCTTCCCAAGAGCCTGAAATACTATTCATGGAAAACGTTTGCACAGTTTGAATCTCTCAGACAGATCGTAACGGACAGGGACGCGCTGGCGGCTGAGATAGCGTTGCTGCTGGATATAGAGTGTGTCGACAGAGAGGGACGGCACTTCACCTATCAGGCGCCGCAGAGCGGCGGAGAATGGATTTCCGATGAAGAAGGGGGCGGATTCAGGATTGACGACGAAGACGCGATGCGCATAGTCTACGACTCCGAAACCCTCCCGATCGCCCAGCTCGTTTTTCCGGTTTGCGGGGGCGGATTTTCAAACAGCCTTTTGACAGTCTGAAATTTGCCGCCAGCGGCAGTCTCGATGGTATTGGCATAGATGATTTTCTGATGGAAAAAGACGGCAAGGAAGTTTGGCAGGCCAAGGGAACTGTAGGTTTTTCCGGGGAGAGAAAGGTAAATCTCCGCTTGGATACCATGGGCGCGAGAATGGAAGATATAGCGGCTTTGATTGCGCCAGACCAGCCCATTACCGGCAATGTGGACAATGTCATCCAGGTGACAGGGACACTGGACAATCCGAAGGCTGTTGGCTATATCCATTTTTATCGGGGCAGTTACCATGGCGTGCTCTTGTCTGGCATGGATGGCGACTATTTCTTGGAGCAGGGCAAGTTGCGCCTGCAGGATTTCCATGCGTATTCGCCGATGATTGACATGGTGCTCAATGGCACGATAAATACTGCCGATATGGCCATGGACATGGAAGTGGTCACCAAGGATATAGACCTCAAGCGGGTAGAGCATAAGCTGCCCTATGAAGTCAGTGGCCATGGTACTTTTAAGGGCCGGATTGGCGGCACAGTCAACAAGCCGTTATTTCATGGGCTTTTGGAGGCCCCCGAAATTGTCCTGAATGGTGAAACCATAAACAATTTGCGGGGCATGGTGAAGTTCCGGGGAAACAGCTTGGATATCGATCATTTCGGCTTTGAGCAGAATGGCGGTACCTATGATTTGGAACTGTTCTACAACATCGATACCGATGCCCTAAAAGGGAATATGGTGGTACAAAATGCCGACATTGCTGCCTTGGCTGCCTTGGCTAACCAAAAGACAGATGCCATTGAAGGCAAGGCAAATCTTGGTGCGCAAATCAGCGGTACAGCGCATAATCCTACGGTTAAGCTGGATGGCGATGTGCTGCAAGGCTCGGCTGGCGGCTATGACATTCATAATGTTGCATTGGATTTACGTTTGATCGACCATATGATTTATATCAATAAATTGAGTGGCAGCCAGGGCAAAAATGGCTTGTTCTCAGCGGCGGGCACAGTTGAGCTGAATGGGCCGATGAATGTCAAATTTTCAGCCAGCAATCTGGAAATGGGGATGTTTACGGGCCTGGCAGGGATGAACGTCAGGGATGTTACAGGGACAGCCGATATTGAAACGGTTATTGGTGGCTATACCTATAATCCAGCTGCGGATGTGACGCTTAAGGCTGTGAATGGCGGTCTTCAGGGGGCAGCTTTTGACACCTTGACAGGCGAGGCACATTTGAAGAATGGGCTTATTGACCTGACGGAATTGAAAGTTGTTAAACAGGTCGGGAAACGCAGCTGTTCTGCCGTTGCCAAGGGCATTGTCCCGCTGCGTGCCCTGACAGCAGGACAGAATGAATGGCTGGCGGATTATGAGCAGATTCAGCTGAACGTTGGACTGCAGGATGCGGACTTGTCGCTGTTGCCGACCATTTCCAAGCAGGTTGACTGGGCCCTGGGCGAAACGGGTGGCGATGTCAAAATTCATGGCACGCTGGCCCATCCCCTGCTGGATGGCAGTATTGTCATTCCCAATGGAGCCGTGAAAATAAAAGGCTTGGAAGAACCCGTTACGGACATGGCAGCCAAAATAAATTTCAATGGCAATAAAGTGACAGTGGAAGAATTTTTTGGTAAAATGGGCGGTGGATCGTATAAATTAAACGGCAGCCTGAGCCTTGATGGCTGGACGCCGGAACATTATGATTTCAGCCTGATTTGCGATAAGTTGGGGATCAAGAGCCGCTTCTTTACCGGTCCCTTGAACGGGGAATTGCATCTGCAGGATACAGATTTTTATGGCAATCATTGGCCAAAGATTTCAGGCAATATCGATTTTAATAATTGCCTGGTGTCGCTTCCGACGATTCCCGACAGTGAGGGCGAGATGCCGGAAATGGTTTTTGACGTGCAGGTCAATGTGGGCGATAAGGTGCATTTTTACAGCCCTTATCTTTATGACTTGTACCTGACAGGTGGCTTTCATGTTGGGGGCATTATGAGCCATCCCAAGATGAGCGGCAGCCTGCAGGTGAAGCGTGGCGGAACCATTAATTATCTCAAGACGGAATTCAAGATCCGGGAGGGGCGTGCAACCTTTAATCAGGTGGCATCGTTTATGCCAAGCATTGATTTCTTTGCCGACACCAAATTGACGCAGGCCAAAGTCTTCTTGTCGATTAAAGGTCCTTTGGGGGCTGCAGAAACGAAACTCATGTCCAGTCCGCAGATGAGCCAGACCCAGATTATCCAGCTTTTGACGCTGCGTGATGCGTATAAGCATGGCAACAGTACCATGAATGCCGGCGATTTGCTGACTGTGGGGCTGCAGATGACCTTCCTGTCGGAGATAGAGGGGGCTATGCGGGAATTGCTGTATCTGGATAAGCTGTCCATTTCCCGTGGTTCTGGTTCGGCTTTTGAGAATTACAAAACAACCAAGGAAAATGAAGAAAACAAATATGATTTTAATGTTTCTATGGGAAAATATATTTCGGACAAGGTTATGCTCCGTTATACGCACGGTTTTAGTGGCAATGGCGTTAATCGGTATGGCATCCAGTATGATATTAACGAACGCTGGGGCTTGACCTTGGAGCGGGAGTCCCACGGCACCATCTTTGGCGTGGAGGCCCGCATGACATTTTAGCTTTGGCATGACAGAAGGGATGTGAGGAGACTGCGCTTCGCACAATATGTTAACGAATTGCAACGGATAAAGCCGTTGGAGCGGTGCCAGGAAGAGCGCTTGTGGCGTGCATATAAGGAACAGGGGGATAAGAACGCCCGCGGGATGCTTATAGAGGCCTATCAGCCATTGGTTTTTAAGCAGGCACTGCCTTATCGCAGCCTGCAAAACATAATGGATGTGGTGCAGGAAGGGACAATCGGGCTTATTGAGGCCGTGGAGCGTTATGACCCTGGCCGTGGTGTGGCGTTCAGTCTTTTTGCCATTCATCGCATACGGGGCAGGATGCTGGATTATTTGCAAAAGGAAGGTGCATCTGACAGCCCTTGTATGGATGCTGTGCTGGACGAAGGGGGAGCATCTTATAAGGAAAATTTGATGGATATGTCGCCTACGGTGGCGGAGCAGGCCGAAAGCCATGAACTGGCAGGACGGCTTCATCGTGCGATGGAGCGGCTTCCGGCCAAGGAAAAGGCTGTGCTGGAAAATGTATATCTGGACAGCCGTGATGTGGCAGCGGTAGCTGAGGATATGGACCTTAGCCCCGGACATATATATCGCTTGCAAAAAATGGGGATTCGCCGCATACGGGGGATGCTGTCCCGTTTTATGCAAAATTGGTAAATAACAGCTAAACTGGCTAAAACAGGCAGAATAATGCAGATAAATCCGGCTGATAGCCTGTTATGAGTTGTCAGGGCGGAATATCTCAGGTGAAGAATACTGCATTTGTGGCGACTGTATTGCTAAGAGAACTTTGTGAATTTTAGGCAATACGGAGGGGCGCAAATGAGCAGGCGTTCACAAACGGAACATATTCGGGCTGCCCGCGAATGGCTGGGGAGAGCAGAAGATTCCCTTGCACAGGAAAATGATGTGCAGGGTGATTTGAAACTTATGTTGGCCAAGGCGGAATTGGCCCATGTGGGGAATTGTCCCCGCAGCCAAAGGCTTATTGCCTGGGGAAGAAGGGCATTGGCATTGCTGATAGCTGCAGGCCTGGCACTGGTCATTTTGTGGAGACAGGATGCAAACATTTCGAGGGAAGAACTTCCTGCTGAATACACATCGAGCGCCACCACACAGCTGCCAACGGAAAACGCTGCCCAGGTCCCAGAAAGTACTCCAGAACCGCAGAGGGAACAGGTGTTGGTCGCACCGTCGGCAGATAGCCTGCCTCAGCCTTTGGCACCGGAACCTGTTCCGGGAAAAAGGAATGCGGTTGAGGAACCGGCGCCCGCTGCTCCGCCAATCGAAAAAAATGAGCCGCCAGATGCGGCCAAGCAGCAACTCATGCAGTCTGCAGGCAAGATTCTGCGGCAATGACGAACATTTTTGGGAGGTTTGACCTTTGAAGAAGACGAATAGACGATTTTTAGCTTATGCAGTGGCTTTGGCTGCCAGTTTTGCAGCAGTGCCGGGGGGGACGCAGGCTGCGCCTGTGGAAACGCCGCAGGCGCAGGCTGCAGCAGATAGTGAAACCACGCCGAAGGCGGCAGGGGATCCGGCAGCTGAGGCAGATACGAAAGCTGCCACTGCTGCAGCAGCTGCGCCTGCAACGGCAGCACCTGCTGCGGCTGGCAGTGAGGCACCTGCTGCACAGAAGGAGGAACAAACAAATGTAGATCCTCGTACAGCAGAGTGGACCAAGAATCGTCCGCAGGAAGACATGATTGAAAAGTACAGCAAGGAATACGAAGGCCAGACCATTGTAGATACGGTTTTTGAGGGTGCTACCGCGTTGACGGAAAATACTGCGAAGGCAGCACTTTCCATGAAAACAGGCGATATGTTCACGGTTAAGGGGATGAATGCAGACCGCGAGGCTGTGTATAATACAGGCTATTTTTATGACCTGTTTCCCACCTTTAAAAAGGTGCCGGAAGGCGTGGTAATTACCTATCATGTATTGGAAAACCCGGTACTGAAAAGTGTACATATCACTGGCAACACAGTGATTAAGACCAAGACCTTGCGTGATGCGATAACGGTGAAGAATGGTGAAATTCTCAATAGCCGTGACTTGCAGCAGAACATTCAGGCCATCAAGGAAATTTATCGCAATGACGGCTATATTCTGGCAAAAGTTACCGATATGAATATCGACAAGGATGGCAATCTCTTCCTGAAAATAAACGAAGGCATTTTGGAGGATTACAAGGTCAAGGGCAATAGCAAAACCAAGGACTATGTTATCCTGCGGGAAATGCGCCAAAAGATAGGGGAACCCTTCAACTCCAAGCTGGCCCGCCGTTCCATGCAGCGCGTCTATAATTTGGGGTTTTTCGAGGATGTAAACATCAAGATGAATCCCGGCGTTGAGCCCAATGCGGTCATTATGGAATTGGATGTCAAGGAGAAAAATACAGGCTCCTTTGGCATTGGTGCCGGTTATAGCACAGCTGATGGTGTCCTGGGCATGGTGAGCATCGGTGATTCGAATATCGGTGGTACTGGTGATTCGGTAAGCATTACCTACGAAAAGAGCGGCAGTGCAACGGATGCCAAAGGCTATACGTTCTCTTGGCGTCATCCTTATCTGGATAAAAAGGAAACTGCAGGCACCCTGCGATTTTATAACCGTACGTATGAATACAGCGACTACGATACGGACGGCAACCTCAAGGAAAGCTACATGCGCAAGTACTCTGGCGGCGAAATACGGAAAATGGTAATTTGCCGGATGGCCATAAGGACCGCAGCACCGATTACTATAAATCCTGGCGTGACTATAACTTCGGCACGACGCGCAGCGTGACCTTGTCGCATGTTACCGATACCCGCGACAATATCTATAATCCTACTGAAGGCGGCAGGGTCAGCCTGTCGGCAGAAGTGGCCGGCTTGGGCGGTGACTTTGACTTTCAGAAGGGCACGATTGAAGACCAGCGATATATCAAGGTCGGGCATGCACAGGTTGTTGCACTGCGTGCTGAGGCTGGTGCTGGCCATGGACATATCTCCGAGTACAATCAGTTCAAGATCGGCGGCCAGAATACCCTGCGCGGCTATCGCGAGGATCAGTTCCGCGGCACGCGCATGCTGCTGGGCACGGTGGAGTATCGCTTCCCGATTGTCAGCAAAGTGCAGGGCGCACTCTTTACGGACTGGGGTTCTGTATGGTCTGAGGGCTGGAATCCGAACGGAGGCAATGTACACGGCAGCGTGGGCGTCGGCTTATCCTTTAATACGCCGCTTGGTCCGCTGCGCCTGGACTATGGCCGGGGAGACAAGGGCGGTCGCGTGCATTTCTCCGTGGGTGGTTCGTTCTAAATGTTAAGAGCCGTACTGGTTGTCCTTTTTATGTTGTTGGCGCCGTTGACAGTAAATGTCCAGGCCGGAGCACGGGTGGAAAGCGTCACAGCATCCACTGCTGCCCAAAGAAACCTGCCTCCGTTGGTGGCAGAGCGCATGAATCATAGCATAGCGGCGATTGCCGGCCAGTTGATGGAAGGCAAGGAAGTTGCTGTTGTACAGGCCGAGCGAAAGTCCTATGAAAATGTGATCCATGAAGTTTTTGATAAGGTGCTGGTGGGCTATACTGTCCGTTCGGTATCTTTGGAACCTGCGGAAGTTACGCGGGTGAAGGTCGAGCTTTTGCCTTGGGCAGAGACCATTCGCCAGGTGCGGGTGGAAACCATGGTAGAAGGAATGTCACCGCGCATTGAAGCCTTGGTACGGCAGGACTTAAGTGGCGTAGATACGGTTTTTCAGTCTGCGTTGACGGGGCTTCCCACAGCTGCTGCCGATTGGACAAATGGGGTACTGAAACAGCATTTGAATGCCTATTTGCAGGAGCATCTGCCGGAATTCCGGGCGGATTTTGATTTGACGCCGGAACCGGAGACCACCATAAAGCTTATTGTTTATCCCCGGTTGCCGGTAGTGCGGACCGTGGATTTGTCCATGCGCTCGGATACGATTCCCAATAGTGCCCTGCTGACCCGCCGGGACATCATGCAGACGCAGGTAGAGGATATTGTGGGCGTGCCTGTAGGCTTTGTGCAGCGTCATCGAGCGGAGCTGGAACAGGATTTTGCCCAGGCATTGGACAAGCGCAAGGACTTTCAAGCTTTGCGCCTGCAAACCAGGGTTGCGGTTGAACCGGCTGAACGGGCAAGCGTGATGAGCCGTACAGATTCTTCACGTTACCATTTCCGCCTGGATGGCTGGCTGGATATCGGCAGGGATAGAGGGCAGGGGCACGCAAGGCAAGACAATGAGCTGCTTTTCCGGCTGCATCTGGGGCGCATGCTAGGCAAATGGGACGAGCTGTTTGTGCTGGCTGATTTTATGCCAGCAGATGTGGAGTGGAATTATCAGCTGGGCTGGGGCCATGCTTTCCGGGGCGGACGCTATGCGGCCCTGCGTTATGACTTGAGCTATCATGGCTTGGCCTATGAACTCCGGCAGAAATTGGCTGCACGCTGGCTCCTCCGCTATGAGTTCCGGGAACCGGACAATATGGGCGAAGCTGCACTGCGTTATCAGCTGCATGATTTTCTGAGCTTGGAGTATATCTTTGACAACGAACAAAATTGGCTGCGGATGGTTGGTCATTTTTGACGTTGCAAAATCCGTTGTTTGGCGTTATAATGTCTATCGTATATGACTTATCGAATAAAATTCCTCAAAAGGAAAAGGAGATTTTGAAATGGTTAAATTGCAGAAAAAACAGGTTAAAATTGTCAGCGTGCTTATCGCTTTGGCTTTCGTCGGTTCCGTAGTGGCCATGGCACTTACGCAGTTCGGCCCGAATATGGCCAGCGCTGCCAGCTCCAATGTGGGCGTTGTGGATTACAGCCAAATTATGAGCCAGCATCCGAAGGTTCAGGCTGCATCCAATGAAATGCAGACGGCTGTGCAGGAAGCACAGAAGGAATTCGAGGAAAAATCTGCCAACATGAACGATAATGAGAAACGTGATTATTACACGCAGACTCAGCAGCGCTTGCAGCAGAAGAATCAGGAACTCATGGAACCCATTACCAAGAGCGTGGAAGAGTCTGTGAAGAAGGTTGCTGAACAGAAAGGCCTGTCCGTGGTCCTTGACAAGGGGGCTGTGGTTTACGGCGGCGTAGATATCACGCAGGATGTATTGAAACAGGTTAGCAAATAATCCGCAGATAATATAGCCTCCCCCATGGGGGGAGGCTTTTTTCTAAGTTTCCATAAAAGAAGGCGGGGGTGAGCCATGACGGAACCAGGCAAGGAGGAAGAAAAGACAAAAGGGCAGCGAAGCCGTAATATCATTGTCGGAGTAATTGTTGCTTTGGTGTTTATTTTTTTGGGTGCCTGGCTTGCCAGGGAGTTTATTATTCCCCAAGCGCCTTCGCCGACCGGGCAGGAAACGGCCGATACTGGGCTGATTGGCTGGCAGCAGGTACTGCAGGCCCATCCGGACTACGACAAGCTGATGGCCCTGCAGTCCGAATGTGAACTGCTGGAATTGGAAATAAATGATGTAGGCGATATTTTGTCCGTGAAGCAGCCCCAGCTTATGGAGGAAACCTTTAAGGAATCCGTTTGGCAAAAAAATGCTGCGGATGTTATTGGCGGTCGGGCTGAATTGGAACGCAAGATGAAAAAACTTCGGGATGAATACAAGAAAAATACCGAAGAGGACTATAAGGCACGGCGGCAGGCGATTGATGAAGAATATTTAAACGCCATTTTAAATCTCAACATCAAGCTGGACAATCAGGAGTCCATGCATAATCCGCTGGATTCCAAGGCCAGCATTGCGGCAGAACGCGAAGCCTGGCTGCAGGAGCGCAGCCGCCTGCAGGCTGAACGGGGAAAACGCCAATATGAGCTTTGGCAGGCGTATAAGGCTGAAATTGAAGCCTATGTGCAAAAGGAAATGGGGCCGGAACTGGCTGCATGGAGGGCACGTTTGCCTCAGCTGCGAGACCAGGAAATGGCTGCGGCCCTAAAGACCAAGACCGATGCCGACAAGCGCAATGCAGAGGCATTGCAAAAGCAGCAGGAAATGGCCCTGCAGGTGCAGGAGCGCCTGGCCAAGCGGCAGGTGCTGGCCGAAAAAAAGGCAGATTTGGCAGCCTTGCAGGCACATATATTCAATGATGTTGCAGGAAAAGCGGCAAAGGTTGCCATTATGCATCATTTTACCTTGATATTGGTACATCATCCCCCAACACTGGTTTCGTTTATGCCGGAGGCCGCCAAGGGAGATCCACTATTGCCGAAGGACAGCATTGCCATTGGCATAGCAACGCAGGATGTCACCGGGGAAATTGTACAGGAAATGAAAAATCTGTAATAACCATATGATAAAGAAAGAAGCGAAGTTAGGATGAAATTACGTAAGAAAACAGCAGCTGCCATGATTATGGCCCTTCTTTGTGCCACTTTAGCCAGTGGCTGTGGCCAGACGAAAATTGGCTATATTGATGGAGAGCGGGTTTCCAAGGAGGCTCCGCAGATTAACAGCCTCATCGAGGAAGGCAATAAAAAGATTGAAGAGGCACAGGCACAGGCCGGGGAGGAACTGCAGAAGAAATTGCAGGAAAATCCCAACATGAGCCAGGAGGATATGCAAAAGGCACAGCTGGACAGCCAGCGCAAGATACAGGGGCTCAACCAGTCGTATGCGCTGCAGCTTCGCCAAAAGATGGATGTGGCATTGGCTGCCGTTACCAAGGAAAAGAAGCTTGATGCTGTAGTGAACAACAGCACGGATCAGCCGACGGCTGTTACCGGTGCAGTGGATGTGACAGATGATGTCATTGCTCAGTTGCAGTAAGATGGGAGCAGTGAAATGAAAAAGACATTGCAAGAGATTGCAAATATTGTAGGCGGACGCATTGCAGGCGATGCTGGCATTGAAATCGAGGGACTGGATAATATTGCCGGAGCTGGTGCAGCTGACTTGACTTTTGCCGTGGAGCCGCATATTGAAGAGGCAAGGGACTGTAAGGCGGCAGCGGTAATGCTGCCGGAAGGTGTGGAAGATTTCCCGAAGACAGCGCTTTATGTGGATGACCCCAGAGCTGCCTTTGCCAAGTTGCTCAACATCTTCACGCCGAAATTGGAACGGCCCGTGGAGGTCAGCGACAAGGCATATGTGGGCAAGGATGTAAAGCTGGGACAGAATGTTACCATTATGCCCTTTGCCATGGTGGATGACCATGCTGCAATTGGCGATAATGTTGTCATTTACCCGCATGCATATATTGGCCAGTACGCTGAAATCGGTGATGGCACAGTGGTTTATTCCAATGCAACCGTACGCGAGCATTGCCGTGTTGGCAAGCGCTGCGTGATACATAGCTCTGCCGTAATCGGCTCGGATGGCTTTGGCTTTACCACCAAGGATGGCGTGCATACCAAGGTGCCACAGGTTGGCATTGTGGTCCTGGAAGATGATGTGGAAATCGGTGCTCATGATGGCATTGACCGGGCTGCCATGGGGGCTACGGTTATTGGCAAGGGCACGAAGATCGACAATCTTGTGCATATCGGGCACAACTGCAAAATTGGTGCAAATTGCTTGATTGTCGCGCAGACGGGTATCTCCGGGTCGACGACTGTAGGGCATAATGTTACCTTTGGCGGCCAGGTGGGAACCGTAGGGCATATCAATATCGGGGCCAACTCAGTCTATGCGGCGCGCTCCGGCATTATTGGCGATATGCCGGAAGGCGTATTCTGCGCAGGTTTCCCTGTGCAGAGCCATACGGAATGGCTGCGCATGCAGGCGGCCATGAAGAGACTGCCGGAAATGATGAAGAAAATGAAACAATTGGAAAAGAAATTGGCAAAGTACGAGGGCTAAGAAGTTGTTGTACTATGTTTTGCAAGCGATAAGTGCACTGGCCTGTGCTATGCCGCGCAGCTTATGTGATTTTTTAGGGCGCGTCTTAGGAAACTTTGCCTGGTTGGTGGTACCGGCTAAGCGAAAAAAAATGGCCGTAGGACAGGTAAAAATGTGTCTTGGCGTTGATGAAGCAGAGGCTGTACGGATTGCCAAGGCAAGTACGGTACGTTTTGGTCCGATGCTTTTTGAAGTCCTACGTTTTCCGGTAATCAAGAAGCATGCTGCAGATTATGTCCGCATTGAGGGCTTGGAAAAACTGCAGCAGA
>CADAAS010000148.1 GCA_902785885.1 Pseudoselenomonas ruminantium | reverse complement strand
CGGTCAACTGCTTGCCGGCACTCCAGTTCAGGGTAATCTGTACGGACAAGGCGGGCGATAGCGGACGAAGGACAAAATTATTCTCTGTGCCGGTAACGAAGTTCGGCAGGATGGAAACGCCCATGCCATTGGCGACCAGCTGCTTGATGGTCTTCATCTGCGACGTGCATAGGGCAATATCCGGCACAAACCCTGCCTCACCGCAGCGGCGGGCAACTTCCCTGTGCTGGTAGGTATGCGGCTGCTGCATGATGAACTTTTCATCGGCAATATCGGCAAAGGCAACTTTTTCCTGCGCAGCCAACGGATGGTTGGCTGGCAGGCAAACACTCATGCTGTCCTGCATCAGGAGCATCTCATTTTCCGTTGTGGGGCGCACTTCTCCTAAAACTATGCCAAAATCCAAATCCCCCAAAGCCAGCCGATTGCGTACCTCATCCGAATCACTGTACTCCTGCACATCCAGACTGATTTCCGGAAAATTTGTCTGAAACTGCGTAAAGAGGTCGGGGAAAAGGTATGCCTCCACCATCGGCGGCAGGCCAAACTGAACCTTGCCCCGGCTGCCTGCATGATAGCGGACCATATCCTTTTTGGCTGCGCTGGCCGCACTCATAATCTTCTGCGCGTGCAACAGGAAAGCCTGCCCCTCCGGCGTGAGGTTGACCTTTTTTTGGCTGCGGTCAATCAGCACCAGCCCCAGTTCAGCTTCCAAAGCCTTAATGGCCTTGGTAACAGAAGGCTGGGAAACATGCAGTGTTTCTGCAGTGCGGGTAAAGTTCTTCAAGTGGCTGATGGTACAAAAATACTCCAATTGGCGAAATTCCATTATTGGCGCCCCCATACTTTATAGATATCAGTTCTATGTTGCGGCCTGCTATTTATTATTTTGCAGGCTCTGTCTATTGTTTCTATTTTTCTATTATACTATGCTTTTTGGTTATTATCTAGTTTTTTTCTGCAAAGGGGCGAAGATTTATTCGTACATCATAGAAGGTACTGCCGGCGGCTTTGTCCGTTGTACGGGCATAAGTCAGGCGGTTGGTGTTGCCGCAGCGCGTATATTCCTGCCACCAGACACCTTCACTGACAACTGTTCCCGGCTTTACCGCAGAGCTGATTTTAACCACGAATTCTGCCGAGCCTTGGGGATTTTCCGCGATAACCTTATCCTCCGCCTGCAGCTGCAGACGGCTTGCATCTACAGGATTTAACTGCAAAACCATAATGCCGCTGCGAGTCAGTTCCTCACGTTCGTTAAAGGAACTGTCAAGAATTCTAGGGTCAGGAGAATTAATCAGGATAAAGTCTCCCTTGTCCTGAGCATAGTGCGGCGGAAAGTAATCCGGTAAAGCCGGTTCCATCTGTGGATTGAAAATTTCAATCTTCCCCGAGGGCGTCCGAAAGTCCAGCTTGTAATTTTCCGGCATAGGGAGTTCCACAGGCTCACCAGAACGCAGCGCGGATAAATCAACCGGCAAGGGCCAGGCTGATTTAGTGCTTTCGATTATGTGGTTGACTAAATCTACTTCTTTTTGCTGGAAGAAATCATCAGCAAGGCCCATAGCCTTAGCCAGTAGCTGCATCACCTGCCAGTTGGATTTGCTCTCCCCTACGGGCGGAATGATTTGCGGTCCGCGTTGGACAACGTACTGTCCATAGGAATAGTAAATATCCTCATGTTCCAGTGAAGATGTAGCGGGCAGAACAATATCGGCATAACGGGCAGTATCCGTCATAAAACGCTCATGAACCACCGTAAACAAATCTTCCCGCATGAGCCCTGCCACGACTTTTTCCTGCTCTGGTGCAGTACAGGCCGGATTGGACGAATATACATACAGGCTCTTGATGGCAGGCTGCAGATTTTTATCCGTCAACACTTCGCCAAGCTTAATCATATTGATATGCCGCACGCCGTCCTTTTCCATATCGGGACGGCGAATAAGGTCCTTGTCAAAGGCATTGCTGCCCGCTGCCGAAGTCAGCATGCCGCCACCTTTTTTCGCATAGGCCCCCACCACCGCAGGCAGGCAGGTAATCAGGCGCGACGTCATTGCCCCATTGCCATAGCGGGACTGTCCGCTGCCCAAGCGGATAAAAGGAGCTTCAGCCCTGGCAAAAGCATGGGCAAATTGAACAATCTGTTCAGTCGGCACGCCCGTAATCTCGGCAGCTTTTTCAGGAGTATACCGTGGCAAAACATTTTCCTTTAATTCCGGCCAGCCCTGTACATAGCGGGCGATAAAATCTTCATCGACCAGTCCATCCCGCTCGATAACATGGAGCATGCCCAAAGCCAAAGCGCCATCTGTACCAGGCTTTACACAGATAAAATCATCTGCCCATTGGGCGGTTTTGGTGGCATAGGTATCAATGCAGACAACCTTTGCCCCATGCTTGCGGGCAATATCTACATCATGCTTGAAATGAATATCTGTAGCGAGCATGCTGATGCTCCAGAGCACAATATAATCGCTATGCTGTGCCTCCTGCGGTGCTGTGGGCAGGGTCTTGCCCATCAGTGCGCGATAACCATGGGCCTTGGCAGGCGCACAAATCGTTCGGTCAAGGCTGGAGGCGCCCAACGCAAAAAACAAGGCATGACCGGCACTATACTGAATCGTTCCCATCGTTCCAGCATAGGAATAGGGCAAAATCGCCTCGGCACCATCTGTAGCAATGATATCCTGCCAACGGGCGGCAATGGTGTCCACAGCCTCCTGCCAGCTGATGGGGATAAATTCCCCCTCGCCCTTTGCCCCTATCCTTTTTAGTGGCGTAGTCAAACGCTTTTCCGAATGGACGGTGCGCTCATAATGCGCCATCTTGGGACACAATGTTCCCCGCGTAAAGGGATGAGCCGGGTCACCGGAAACTTTAACGGCTTTGCCATTTTCCACCGTCACCAGCAGACCACAGCAGTCCGGGCAGTCATAGGGGCAGGCAGTTTTCTTTATCTCCATAGTATTGTGCTCCTTTATTTTTTATATTTCCTATTATAACGCCCCAAGAAAAAGCGTGACAAGTCAATTTTTGACTTGCCACGCTGTGAAAAGCAATCTTATTCCGTTACTGTTTCCAAATCCTCGTCCTTCTTCAACAAACCGCTGCCGCAATGACGGGCTACCAGCACCGCCAGCGTCATGAGGGCAAGGGCCAGTACCAGTTGCAAGCCGTCTACCATCAGCGTGAACTCCCCGCTGGCGAGCTTGCCGGCGATGCCGACTACGCTGAGTACCAAAGCGCTCATGGTCACCAGGAACATAAAGGTCATCGGCACATAGAGCATCCAGCCTTTGCGGCCTGTGGTTTTGAGGAAAAGTGCCAACGCAATCAAAACGAGTGCTGACAGGAGCTGATTGGCTGCGCCAAAGAGCGGCCAGATATTCATATAACCGGCAAGGCACAAAGCATATGCCAAAGCCAGGGTCAATGCCGTGGAGGCATATTTATCCATCAGCAGTTTTACCCAGCCGCTGGCCTGTTCTCCTTCACCGGGAGCAACGAGTTCCTGCAAGGACATGCGGCCGATACGCGCTACGGAATCAATCGTCGTCATGGCCAGTGCCGATACACACATGGTGATGATGCAGGCGGAAACCGCAGCGGGCAGGCCAAACATCTGGAAGAAGCCGCCGATAGCGCCGGCAAAAATCTGGAAAGGCGTCCCCTGCGGCAACGAACCGTTAGAAGCAGCTGCACAGGCGATAACGAGTGCTACCACACCCAACAGAGATTCTACAAGCATTGCACCGTAGCCAACAGGCAGCATATCCTGTTCATGGGCAATTGCCTTGGAAGAAGTGCCTGAAGATACCAAACTATGGAAACCGGAAACTGCACCGCAGGCAATCGTGATAAAGAGAATCGGGAACAAGGACTGTCCCTTAACCGTAAAGCCGACAAACGCCGGCATATTGATTACGGGATTGGCGACGAGAACGCCAACCACACCGCCGAAAACCATGCCCAACAGCAGGAAAGAACTCAGGTAGTCACGCGGTTCCATCAAGAGCCACATGGGCAGAACCGAAGCGATAAAACAGTAGCCAAAGGTCACATAGCGCCAGCCCGTAGCATCGAGATATAGCGGAAACTGCATCCCCACAGCAAACATCGCTACAACCAGAACAACTGCCACCAGGAACTTTACGAGACCGCTGGGCTGAACCTTGCTGATAAATACGCCAAATCCCATCGCTACGACAATGTAGAGCATGGAAATCGTGGCAGCCTGTGCGCCTGGTACATTGAGTGCCCCGCTCTTGGTAAAACCGTTAAAGGTATTCGCCAGAATATCGGCAAAAGCAGCAAGTACGAGCAAGGTAAAGAGCCAGCAGAACAGGAGGAACAAACGGCGGCCCGTACGGCCTACATACTGTTCAATCAGCATGCCCATACTCTTGCCCTGATTCTTTACGGAAGCATAAAGCGCTGTAAAATCCTGTACTGCCCCAAAGAAGATGCCGCCGACCAGCAGCCAAAGCATCGCCGGTGCCCAACCAAACATCGCCGCGATAATCGGTCCGGTCACAGGACCGGCCCCCGTAATCGACGAGAACTGATGCGCAAATACGGTAAAGCGGGAAGCCGGTGCATAGTCTCCGCCATCTTCCAGTTCTACCGCCGGCGTCTTAGCTTTAGGGTCAATCCCCCAGGTCTTTACCAGCCATCGGCCGTAGAGAAAATACGCGGCCACAAAAGCGGCCATGGCAAAGCCCACTAACATTAAACCATTCATAACATAAGACCTTCTTTCACCAACATAAACGTATAAAAGTATTATTTCAGTTGGATATTTGTATAATGTGTATAGTATCACTTTGCAAACTATGTGTCAACTTGTAAACCGTAAAAATGAAAAATATTCCTATAAAAAAATTGTGCAAAATGCTTAGCGCTAAGCATTTTGCACAATTTTACACGATAGTTTAGAATTTATTTTAGTTCTACGACCGTAGCCCCCGTGCCGCCTTCATTGATATCGGCGAACTGGAAACTCAGGACATTACGGTGTCCTTTGAGATAGGCATGAACGCCCTTACGCAAGGCTCCTGTGCCCTTGCCGTGGATAATGAGTACCTGACTAAGGCCCGCAATCACCGCATCGTCAATGAACTTGCCCAGCGTCATTTCCGCTTCGTCCACCATCATGCCACGGATATCGATATCGCGGCCGATGTTCTGTGTCTTCTGCAGGAAACTAGATGACTGGGAGTTTTTACGGCTGCCTGTATTGGTGCTGGGCTTTTCTTCCACCTTGTGGGCAATAAAGGTGCAGGCATTTGCCTTGAGCTTGGTGCGCAGGGCACCTACCTGTACGGTCAAATCCTTGCCCTGAATTTCGAGGACAGTGCCCTTTTGGTCAAGTTTTTTGACATAGACCGTATCGCCTACACGGATTTTTTTGAGGTCAATGCGCTGACCCACGCCTTTCTGCGCCATGATGCCGGGGTTGGCTTTGGCCGAAGCTTCGTTGATACGCGCACGAGCATCGGCAATCGCCTGCTGGCGGGCTTTGATGCCCAAATCGTCAAACTGCTCCTTGAGCTGGCTGATGACTTCTTCCGACTCTCGGCGGGTCTGACGGATAAGTGCTGCGCTCTTATCCTTGGCCTTGCGGATGATATCGCCCTTCTTCTGGCTGAGTTCTTCCTTGGCCTTTAAGAGTTTTTCTTCGAGCTTCTTGACCCGTGCCTGACGCTCGGCGATATCGGCATTACGCTGTTCGTACATCATCTTTTCGTTTTCGAGCTCGTTGATGACGTGTTCAAACTGCGCATGGTCAGCCTTGACGAGCTGTTGGGCACGGAGAATCAGTGAATCAGCCAATCCTAAACGGCGGCTGATGGCAAAGGCATTGCTCGCACCCGGAATGCCGATGAGCAAGCGATAGGTCGGCCGCAGGGTCTCCACGT
>CADAAS010000147.1 GCA_902785885.1 Pseudoselenomonas ruminantium | reverse complement strand
GACGAAAGTATTACCACCTCCGCCCAAACTGAGCTGTAACAAAAATCTTTCAGTACGCACTGGCAAACTGCAATTTACAAAAACTCCCTTGACGCCTGCTATTGCACACATCAAGGGAGTTTTCGCTTCAAAACCTTACATATTCCCGCAGCTTGGCAAAGTCGATATAAGTCGGTGTTTCAGGATTGCGGGAAAGATAATTCTGCTGTTCTTCTTCTGCCGGCTGAAAACTTTGCAGCTTTTCAGCCAGTGCATAGAGCTTACGTGTCCGTTGCGGATTGCTGTTGGGATCATTGACCGTAAGCTGTGCATTGCCTACTGCCGGAGCTTTGCCCCGATTGGCAATGAAGTTTAAATGCAGCTGTATCTGCGGTTCATCTTCCGCCGCCGTATAAAATACCCCGGCTCTGTACATGGGCCCTCTTGCCTTGCCCTGTCCATCCGGAACATAGGGATTGACCACGGCAAAGAGAATATCCAGCAGCTTGGATATATCCATCTTCTTGGGGTTGTAAGTTACTTCCACCCCCATATAGGCCGCCACCTTCCCCGATGCCACATCCGCATAAGCTGCCTCCTTTTCCCCATTGATATAGCCCGTGCGGGTTTCCACCACTCCCGGAACATGAGCAAATACCTCCTGCAGTTCATGGAAATCCCCGCCGGAAAAGTAGATTTTCTTGGTATACAAATACTCACCCCTTTTCCTGCTCGGGATGGAAGATATCCACCTGCCGATGCGCCGCCCGCTCCACATCAAAAAGTTTCACCAGCTCGGCCACCGCCTGCGTGGGCGAAATCGTACCGTCCAGCACAGCCGCACGCACTTCCGGCATACGGCCGGTGATAACCGGGTCTTCAAAGAACAGATTGTGCAGATGCTCGTCAATCATGCTGTGCATCCAGTCGAGCAGCTGTCCATCACGGCGCTTATCCCAGATACCGCTCTTTTGCGTATTTTCCCGAAACCCCTTTATGACTTCCCAAAGTTCTTTTAAGCCCGTCTTTTCGAGAGCCGAACACATATAGGCATGCGTTGGCCAGCCCGGAGTAGCCGGACGGATGTATTCGAGCATCCGCTCATACTGACCCCGCGACACCTTGGCCTTGACCAGATTATCCCCATCGGCCTTGTTGACGACAATGGCATCGGCAAGTTCCATAATTCCCTTCTTGATGCCCTGCAATTCATCCCCGGCACCGGTGAGCACCACGAGCAGGAAGAAATCGACCATTGAGCGCACGGTGGTTTCGGACTGTCCCACACCAACCGTCTCAATGATGATGACATCATAACCTGCCGCCTCGCACATCAGCATGGTTTCGCGGCTTTTGCGGGCAACGCCGCCAAGTGTCCCGCCTGCCGGCGACGGCCGGATAAAGGCCTCCCGCCGCCTGGACAATGTCCCCATCCGGGTCTTATCCCCCAGTATGGAGCCCTTGGTGACGGAACTTGTCGGGTCGACGGTCAGCACCGCGACCTTATGCCCTGCATCGCAGAGCATATTGCCAAAGGCTTCAATCATGGTGCTTTTGCCCGCCCCCGGCACGCCGGTAATGCCAATGCGCAGGGCTTTGCCCGTATGCGGCAGCAGCCGTTGCAGCACCCTTTGCGCCTTGGCAAAGTGGCGGGGGCTGTTGCTTTCAATCAGCGTGATGGCGCGGGAAAGCGTCATCCTGTCCCCCTTTAAGACACCCTCCACATAATCATCCTCGGACATAATCAGGCGGCGTTTTGGCTTCATCTTCCCACTGGTCAGGGCGGGATTGATATTGCCCACGGTGGTATCCTTGATGCCTTCAATGCCCCCCATGACCGAACAGGCAAATTTTTCATTTGGTTCCTCTGGCACCCAGCTGGGCTTTGATGTACTGTATTTTTTCTCCATCATTGCCTCCTTCAAAAAGCCCTCCCTCAACATGCAGGGAGGGCTTGTCGGTTATTCTTCGGCCAGTTCCTCCTTCGCCCGGTCAATCAGCAGGGTCAAGAGCTTAATGCCGGCCTCCGGGATATTGGTGCCCGGCGCAAAAATCGCCACCGCGCCATGCTCATAGAGGTTGTCGTAATCCTGTACAGGAATTACGCCGCCAATGCAGACCATGATATCCTCACGGCCCAGCTTCTTGAGCTCATCCACCAGCTGCGGCAGAAGGGTGTTATGACCGGCAGCCAGCGAGCTGAAGCCAACCATGTGCACATCATTGTCCACGGCATCCTGCGCCGTTTCTTCCGGTGTCTGGAACAGCGGGCCCACATCGACATCCCAGCCCATGTCCGCAAAGGACGAGGCGATAACCTTTTGGCCACGGTCGTGCCCATCCTGGCCCATCTTCGCCACGAAGATACGCGGACGGCGCCCCGTGAGTTCCTCGAACTCGTCAGCCATGGAGCGGGCCTTCTCCAGTTCCGTCTTGTCGGTGAACTCAGAGGAATACACGCCCGAAATGGTATGGATAACCGCCTGATAGCGTCCCGAAACCTTTTCGACGGCATCGGAGATTTCGCCCAGGGACGCACGGACACGCGCAGCTTCCACGGCGCATTCCAAAAGGTTGCCGTTATCGCGGCTGTCGGCAGCCTTGGTAATCGCTTCGAGTGCCCGGCGCACATCATCGTCATTGCGTTCACGCCGCAGTTTTTCGAGGCGTTCCACCTGCGCATTGCGCACGGCGGTGTTGTCGATGGCGAGAATTTCCAACGGGTCTTCCTTTTCGAGACGGTACTTGTTCAGGCCCACAATCGTTTCGTTGCCGGAGTCGATTTGTGCCTGACGGCGAGCAGCCGCTTCCTCGATACGCATCTTGGGCAGGCCCGTAGAGATAGCCTTGGCCATGCCGCCCAGAGCTTCGACTTCCTGAATATGCGCCCAGGCACGGCGGATGATTTCGTTGGTAAGGGCTTCCACATAGTAGGAACCACCCCAGGGGTCGATAATCTTGCAGACCTGCGTCTCATCCTGAATATAGAGCTGCGTATTGCGCGCAATGCGGGCCGAGAAGTCGGTCGGCAGGGCGATAGCCTCGTCGAGCGCATTGGTATGCAGGGACTGGGTGTGACCGAGAGCTGCGCCCATTGCCTCCATCGCCGTACGCGAGATATTATTGAACGGGTCCTGCGCCGTAAGCGACCAGCCCGAAGTCTGGCTGTGGGTTCTGAGCGCCATGGATTTGGGGTCTTCGGCGCCAAAGGACTTGACGATTTTGGCCCAAAGCACGCGGGCCGCCCGCATCTTGGCCACTTCCATAAAGTAGTTCTTGCCAATCGCCCAGAAGAAGGACAGGCGCTTGGCAAAGGCATCCACCGGCAGGCCGGCCTTGATACCCGTGCGGATATATTCCAAACCATCAGCCAGCGTATAGCCCAGTTCGATATCAGCAGGTGCTCCGGCCTCCTGCATGTGATAGCCGGAAATCGAAATGCTGTTGAATTTCGGCATGTATTTCGTCGTGTACTCAAAGATATCGCCGATGATGCGCATGGACATTTCCGGCGGGTAGATATAGGTGTTGCGCACCATAAATTCCTTCAGGATATCATTCTGAATCGTGCCCGCCATGATTTTCTTGTCCACGCCCTGTTCGACACCAGACTGGATGAAGAAGGCGAGAATCGGCAGCACCGCGCCATTCATGGTCATGGATACGGACATCTGGTCAAGGGGAATCCCCGAGAACAGGATGTTCATATCGAGCATGGAGCAGACCGACACGCCGGCCTTGCCTACGTCACCGACCACGCGCGGATTATCCGCATCATAGCCGCGGTGCGTCGGCAGGTCAAAGGCAATGGACAGGCCCTTCTGACCGGCGGCCAGATTGCGGCGGTAGAACGCATTGGATTCCTCAGCCGTGGAGAAACCTGCGTACTGGCGTACTGTCCAGGGACGGAACACGTACATGGTCGAATACGGCCCACGCAGGCAGGGAGGAATACCGCTGGCAAAATCCAGATGGTTCATATGGTCGTATTCATCATGGTTATAAAAAGGCTTTACGGGAATATGTTCCATGGTACGGCGGGTAAGGTTGTCAAACTCAGCCCCGGCCTGTGCGGAAAAGAGTTTTTCCCACTCGCGCGCGTCGGCTCCCGTCGGTTCCCGCAGGCTCATTTGGGTAAAATCAGGATTTTGGTAGCTCATTATGCAATCATCCCTTTCTTCTGCTGCAGGAGCTGCAGGATTTTATAGCAGTTGGCCTTGACGGAAATATATTCATCAATACCGGCTTCGTTGTAGGTTTCGAGCAAATCCTTCGGTGCGGCACCGGCCAGGAACACCATCGCCTTGGGCAGCACCTCATGGAGTTTTGGTGCGAGCTGCGGCACGATTTCCGGATAAGTGGCATCCGTCGAACAGATAACCACGGCATCCGCTCCGGATTCCTTGGCCGCCTGAGCAGCTTCTTCCACGGTCGAGAAACCGTTATTGCCGAGCACCTCAAAGGCACCGACCTGCAAAAAGCCCGTAGTGAAATCGGCTCTGGCCTTGTGCTGTGGAATCGGCCCCATATTGGCGAGGAAAATCTTCACATTATCGTTATGCTCGGCCTTGTAATCCTCCGTGGTCTTGCGCAGGGCTTCAAAGCGTTCACTCCAGCGATGCGGGGCAATGGCCGTAACCGTTTCGCTTTCCTTTCCCGCTAAAGCCGCGGCGATTTCGGCCGTCGTGGCACCTGCCTGTGCCGCTTCGATAGCCAGGCTGACCAGACAGCCCTCACCTGCCTGCAGAGCTTTGAGTTTTTCGGCCTTAAAGGCTTCGTCGATATCGGCAAGATAAGCTTCGACCTGTGCCGTGCGCTGTTTCCTGTTCTCCTCCACATCTTCGGGGCGCGGGTCGAGCAAGGTTTCCGTCATATTCGGGTACATATTGTTGCCCACAATGCGGTCCTTGCGCGTTTCCGACGCCTTGAAGCGGGCGGCAAGAATGGCTGCAATCTCACTCTGCGGATAACCTTCCTGCAAAGCGGCGAGCATTCCGCCCTTGCCCTCAATAACCTGGAACTCTGCCCAGACTTTTTCCTTCATCTGCTTCGTGAGCGTTTCTACTGCCCACGAACCACCGGCCGGGTCAATCGGCTGCAAGAGACCGAATTCTTCCTGCAAAATAATCTGCACATTCCGCGCAATGCGGCGGGAGAATTCATCGCCCTTGCGGATTGGTTCATCAAAGGGCGAGCTTTCAAAGGAATCCACGCCGCCCACGACACCGGAGAAAATCTCCGTCGTGTTGCGCAGCATATTCACATAGGGGTCATAGACGGTCTTGAAGAACAGCGCCGGTCTTGCATGGATATGCATGCGCTGCGCTTCCTTGCTGCCGCCGAAAGCCTCCACAATCTGTGCCCAAAGCGGACGCAGGGCACGCAGTTTGGCAATCTGCAGGAAGAAGTTTGCCCCCATGGAGAAGCCGAACATTATCTGCCCCGCCGCTTCGTCTATCGTCAGGCCGCGTTCAAGCAGAGCGCGGAGGTATGCTACCGCTGTGGCCAGCGTATAAGCCGACTCCTGCACATCATTGGCCCCGCCACGGCTGTACACATCACTGCGCACAAAGACCGTTTTGAGCCCTGGTGCATGTTTCACCGCCCACTTGGCACATTTCGCCATATCGCAGTAAAGGCTTTCGCTATCCTTGCTGTTTTTGCCCTTGGCCGTAAGTTCCCCTAACGGGTCAGCGCCGACAATGCCGCGGATTTTCGTCAAATCCTGACCAGAAGCTTTCAGTGCCCCGGCAAAGAGCGACAACATCGGCAGTGCCGATTCTCCGGCATAGAGATAGACAGGATATTTATCGAGTTTCAAGCCACTCAGCAGGGTGTGCATATCGTCCAAAGTCGTCACCGACACGCCCTCGTCCCCGGGGGCAGCGGCCTTGCGTACATCTTCGGCCTTTAAGCTCGCGCTGTCCAGTTTGATATGATAGATGGTCGAGCCCTTCTCCTGCTCATGGCGCAGAAGCTCGTTATTTTCCTCCG
>CADAAS010000146.1 GCA_902785885.1 Pseudoselenomonas ruminantium | reverse complement strand
AAATGGTAAATTTTTCAGATTTATGTTAAAATAATCATGTAGTTATAATTCTTTTAGGATAGGGGATGTTATTATGGAAAATCCTATGCTCGGTAAAGTACAGGACCTCAGCCGTGGGGCGTTCATGTCGGAAGCGGCCAGTTATTCCGGCATTGCCATGAAGGAAATTCTTATGGTGCTTCTGGTTGCCGGTTCGGCACTGGCCACCATCGTCAGCGGCTATGCCACAATGGTCACCACGGGCGTTGCCTGTGTGGGCTGCCTGATTATGACCTTTATCGTCAGCTTCAAGCCGCAGGCTGCCGGTTTTATCTCACCGCTTTTTGCCATCTTTGAAGGTGCGTCCATTGCCATGCTTTCCATGATTGCCGAGGCTTTTCTGCCCGGCGTCGTCATTCAGGCTGTGCTGCTCACCTTTACCATCGCCATTGCGGCTGCGTTGGTGTTCAGCCAGGGCTGGATTACGGTAGACGGCAAGTTCATCAAGGGCGTTACCATTGCCTTAATGGGGCTGCTGCTGGCCTATCTGCTGCGCTTTGTGATGTCCTACTTCTTCAGCGTGGATTTTGGCTTTATGGAAGGCGGCCTGATTGGCATTGGCATCAACCTGCTGATTATCGGCATTGCTACGGCCTGCCTCTTTATCGACTACCATCAGATTCAGGAAGCTGTTGCGCAGGGGCTGCCCAAGGACTATGAATGGTACTGTGCCTTCTCCCTGCTGATTACGTTGGTATGGCTCTATGTACGCTGCATTGACCTGCTGTTGACCATCAGCAATATGGGCGACGACTGATAAAAAATACGGTAACGACCATATAACAAAGGAGCGGTATAACCTTTTGCTACAGAAAAGGTTATACCGCTCCTTTAAGTTACCCTATCAGCTGTCTTCGTAAGGACGCACCCGCAATGTCAGTCCCCGGGCATCACAGATGGCCTGACATTTGGCAATTTCCTCAGGACCTTCCACCTTGTCCACAATGGTCAATACCACATTGGGCACATACTTCTTGCTGTGTTCGGCAAAATCAAGCATAGCCTCATACGATTTCAGCCCGTATTTTGCCCTGGTCAGCTCATAATAACGCTCTGCATTGGAGGCATTAAGGCTGATGGAGATGGTATCGAGAATCCCTGCAAAATCTGCCGCAATCTCTCTGCCGTATTCCAGTTCGCCCAACCCGTTGGTATTGAGGCGGGTAGGCATTTCCGGATGCTTTTCCTTTACATAATGGAGAAGTTCCGTAAGCACAGCCAACTGCATGGTCGGTTCGCCAAAGCCGCAGAACACGACTTCCTTGATGTATTCCCAGGGAACATCATCCAGCGCGGCTTTCAGTTCTTCTGCCGTAGGCCGCTTTTTCAGCCATAGGCTGGATTCTTCCGCCATTTTTTTCATATTGCGCAGGCAGAAGGTGCAGGCACAGTTACACTCGTTGGTGATATTCACATAAAGATTCCGCTTGCCCTCCGGCTGCTCCTTCAGGCTTTCAGCAAGCGGCAAATATCTGCCCCCCTTATGGGTTGCATAGACTAACATTTATTTCAGCTCCCTAAGATATTCTTCAAATGGCATGCCATAGTTCCATGGCAAATCCAGTTTTTCCGCATATTGCAGGCATTTATTGATAAACTCTGCGGCCTTGACCGCCGCCTGTTCCAAGGTTTCGCCGTTGATGAGACTCCCTGCCACAATGGCTGCGAAGGCATCGCCCGTTCCCGAGCGGTCACCGCCGATTTTTTCCACCGTCAGCACCTTGCCCCGCCCGGCTTCGTAGATGAAGTTGCGCAGGGAATCCTCTCCATGCAGCCCGGTGATAATCACCTGTGAGGGTCCCTGTGCAGACAATTCACTGGCCATATATTCCAAATCTTCATTGCTTACCAGTCCATCCTTCGGATAGGGAATATCGAGCAGGATGCAAGCCTCGGTAAGATTGGGCGTAACCAAATCCGCATGTGCCAGCAGGCGCCGCATTTCCGCACACATTTCCATGGTATAGGAACTATAGAGCTTGCCATTATCCCCCATCACAGGGTCAACCATCACTCTTGTGGAGGGCTGCTTGAAGCGGCGGATAAAATCTTCCACAATGGCAATCTGCTGTACAGAGCCTAAGAAGCCTGTGCAAATACCATCAAAGGACAGCTGGTTTTTCTCCCAGCTGTCCATATAGGGCTTCATCCGCGCTGTATAGTCGTCCAGATAGTGGTGTTCAAAGCCTGTATGTACCGACAGTATCGCCGTAGGCATTGGGCAGGCCTGAATCTTCATGGCCGAAATCAGCGGCAATTCCACCGCCACGGAACAACGGCCAAAACCCGTTATATCGTTGATTAGGGCAATGCGTTTTTGACGTCTTAGCAAGGAATCTCCTCCCGGAATACTATTTAGCGGTTGTCCACCTTATCCATCGCGACCATATCATGCTCCGCAAAACGGCGCCATGCCAGTTCCTCGAACTTCGTGCCCGGCTGGCCATAGTTGGCATAAGGGTCGATGGAAATACCGCCACGGGGCAGGAACTTGCCCCAGACCTCAATGTACTTGGGCTCCATCAGCTTGACGAGGTCCTTCATGATGACGTTCACCACATCCTCATGAAAATCACCATGATTGCGGAAACTCACCAAATAGAGCTTCAACGACTTGCTCTCCACCATCTTTTCATTCGGCACATAGCTGATATAGATAGTGGCGTAGTCCGGCTGCCCCGTAATCGGGCAAAGGGCCGTAAATTCCGGGCAGTTGAACTTTACCCAATAATCATTTTCCGGATGCTTGTTCTGGAAGGTTTCCAATATCTCCGGGCAGTAATCATAATGGTACTTAACTTTCTTGTTCCCCAGTAATGAAATATCTTCTTGTTCCTTATCTCTTGACATAATGTTTCTTTCTCCAATCCAAATGTTAACCCTGCAGGAATTTTTCTTCGAAATCCGTCACGCTTTCCGGATGTCCGAACAAATATCCCTGAATCGAATCCGCCTTGCACTCCTTGACCAAAAGCTCATACTCGGCTTCTTCCTCCACGCCTTCAATGCAGCAGGAAATGCCAATGCTGTGGCAAAGGTCTACCACATACTGTACCAAGCGGCGGTCAAAGTCATTTTCCAAAATCTTTTTCACAAATTCCCGGTCAATCTTTACGATATCGCAGGAGAGGTTCTTTAAAGAGGCCAGTGAGGAATATCCCGTACCAAAATCGTCCATAGCTACGGCTATGCCCAAATGACGGAAGGAATCAAACTGCTTGTTGATAAAGCTCCAGTCGGCCACGATTTTGCTTTCGGTCAGTTCCAGAACGATTGAATCCGGCGGCATATCGTAGCGCTCCAGACAATCCTCCACAAAGTTCTTAAAGGACAAATCCTTGATTTGCTCATAGCTCATATTGATGCTGACGCGGAAATCCGGCACAAAGCGCCGCCAGCGCTTGCAAACTTTGATGGCTTCTTCGGCAATCCACTTCCCCACGGGAATGATGAGCTTGGTTTCCTCCAAAATGGGGATAAATTCCATGGGCGCTACCATACGTCCCTTGGGATTTTTCCAGCGCAGCAGCGCTTCAGCCCCAATAAGCCTTTGGTCTACGGCACTTACCTGTGGCTGGAAGAACAGGCTGAAACCCACACAGCCGTTTTCCACGCTCTCCCAAATGCTGTCACGCATGGAAATGGAACGTACCCAACGGTTGTACTGCTCCTTGCTGAACAGGATATTGCGGTTTTTGCCTTCCCGCTTGGCTATATCCATGGCCGCCTCAGCGTGCTTATGCAGTACCAGATAATCCTTGCCGGCCTCCGGATAGAACACCGTGCCACAGGATGCCGTACAGAAATACTGATGGCCGTCAATATCCTGCGGGCGGGACAAGGCACTTTGCACACTGGCAAAAATCTCCGCTACTTCATCCGTTTTGGCATTCGGATAAATCAGGGCATACTCATCCCCATCCAGCTTGAACAGCGTAAGTTCCGGAGGAATGACATTGCCTATCACATCAGCCACCCGTTTCAGGACTATGTCGCCGGTCATGCGATTGTAGGTTTCATTGACAATCTTGAAGTTATCCAGTCCGAAAAACATAATGGCTCCACCTTCCCCGGTAGCCCGATACTGGGCCAGGGCCATTTTTACAGCGTGTTCGAACTGATATTTATTTAAGAGGCCAGTCACTTCGTCTGCCTGATTGCGCTGGGCCATACGGGACATCGTGCCCACAAACATATAGGGATTGCCATCCCGGTCAAGCCCTACCCTGCCGCGGCAGCAAATCCAAACATACTCACCTTTGCGGTTTTTAACCCGATACTCCAGACTGTGCTCACAGGGCACTTGCGAGGCCAAAACCTTGCTGATGGAGGACTGGTACTCTCCTCGTTCCTCAGGGTGTACCAGCGGTACCCAGTACCGGTCAAAATCATGCATGATTTCACCGGGCAAATCAAAATCATTGACCAGATTCGGCGAAACCATCACCAGGTTTTCCTGCAAATCGGTAAAAAATAAATAGTCTTTAGCCGTCTTGCCCAGCAAGTCAAAATAGAACCGGAAACGGCGCAGACAAGGGCTTAAGGGAATACGATTATTTTTTCTCATAATTATCATCCTATATTGCCGATTTTTCTCATTTGGGCAACATACCCACCTATCAATATTGTATACCTAAACATAGGCAATAAGCAAGTGAAAGCAAGAAAAAGCCCGAGCTATCAACCCAAAACGCAAATCAGGATGCTGAACAAAAGATTATCAACATCCTGATTTTTCATGGACTACCAGTTATTTACTTCACCGACACCATACTGCCATTTTTCTTTAGATGATACGTTGTTCCACCCACGACAAAATTATTCATGCCTCCAGTACTCCAATTGGTAAGTGTTATAGAATCATTTTGATTGTTAGTGAAACTCATGACCAGATTGCTGCCCGACATCTTGAATTTCGCCTGACTCTTGATGTTTGAGATATTATTGAGATAGAGAAGATCATTTTTGTCAGCTCCCTGAATCGTATCTTTCCCATCCCCCTTATAGAACTGTATCTTATCCACACCTTTACCGCACTTAATGGTGTCATTGCCTGCACCGCCACGAAGTATATCCGTACCGCTGCCGCCTTCAAGATAGTCTGCTCCGGCATCACCATAAAGTGTGTTATTACCACTCTGGGCATAAAGCTTGTCATTGCCATCGCCACCATAAAGAACGTCATTGCCGGCATTGCCCTTGATGGTATCATTGCCGCTGCCGCCTTTGATGGTATCGTTCTTGCTGCCGCCCAAAAGGCTGTTGGCACCAGTTGTACCGGTAAGCGTTATCGCTGCCGTTGCCTTGGATGCATCCACATTGTCAATGCTGGTGTAGAGAGCTGCCGTGCCAAGGTTGATTGCTGCCGCAGTCTTGCCTGTAATCGTCAGCGTATCCGTCTTGCTCGAACCATGGAAGCCCTGCTTGCCAATCTGGGCAGAATCAATGCTCCAGCTATTGACCGCAGCATTGGTGCCAAAGTTGTGCTTAACTGTGGTCTTGCCATCTTTCGCAATGACATTGGCATACTGACCTTTGACACCCTTGCCCACCAATTTCTGATAGCCTGTACCATTATAAAGCAGTGCATCCTTGCCGGAAATAACAACCTTCGTCAAGCTGCCTGAGGTATAGCGGATCGAATCATCCGCGCTGACAAAGTCTTTGATGGTGTCATTCCCATCATTCGTTGCATAGGCAAAGGTATCCTTGCCGGCTCCGCCTGTGAGAATATCATTGTCCTTGCCACCAACGAGGTAATCATTGTTGGAACCGCCAATCAGCGAATCGCCCTGAATGACATTCGCTCCCGCTGTTCCTGTAATATTCATGGCTGCCTGGACAGCAGATGCATTCACATTGTCGATGCTGGTGTAAAGGGATGCCGTGCCAAGATTGATTGTTGCCGCAGTCTTGCCGGTAATCGTCAGCGTATCTGTCTTGCTCGAACCATGGAAGCCCTGCTTGCCAATTTGTGCAGAATCAACACTCCAGCCGTTGGCCGCAGCATTGGTGCCAAAGTTGTGCTTAACTGTGGTCTTGCCATCTGTTGCAACGACGTTAGCATATTGGCCTTTGACGCCCTTATCCACCAATTTCTGATAGCCTGTACCATTGTAAAGCAGTGCATCCTTGCCGGAAATAACAACCTTGGTCAAGCTGCCTGCGGTATAACGGATCGAATCATCTGCACTGACAAAGTCTTTGATTGTGTCATTCCCATCATTCGTTGCATAAGCAAAGGTATCCTTGCCGGCTCC
>CADAAS010000145.1 GCA_902785885.1 Pseudoselenomonas ruminantium | reverse complement strand
TATTCGTTATTTTTTCATAACCTTCATCTGATAATGTTTCTGGAAGAATTCTTCAGCAACCTGCGGGAACAGAGCATAGGAGAGGACATCTTCCTCAGAAGGATTGAGGAAGCCTTTTTCCTTGAGTTCTGCTTCGAATTCAGCGAACGTCTTGGCCTTTGCATCTTCCACAGAGCAATCTTCGATGATGTCTTCCGGAGCAATGCCCAAAGTCTTAGTGAGGAATTCACGGTCAATAGCCACCGGCGTACGGCCGAACTTGCCGCGAGCCAAATCCTTAAATTCCTTCGGTACCATCTTGTAGCGTTCGCCGCTCATGACATTGAATGTAGCCATGGTGCCGACAATCTGGGAAGACGGGGTAACGAGAGGAGGATAGCCAAGGTCTTTGCGTACGCGCGGCATTTCGTCCAGCAGTTCCTGATATTTGTCTTCCATGCCGGCTTCTTTGAGCTGGTTGGCCAGATTGGAGAGCATGCCGCCCGGAATCTGGAAGTCCAGTACATTGGGGTTGATATCGAAATAACCTTTGAGGTTGAATTCGTTGATCACGCGTTTCTTGACTTCGAGGAAGTGCTTGGAAATCGGCGTGAGTTTCTGTACGTCAATGCCCGTATCGTATTCCGTGTCTTCAAGTGCACGAACCATGGTTTCTGTGCAGGGCTGGGACGTATCGGAGGAGAAGGGAGCCAGAGCCGTATCAATGATATCTACGCCGGCTTCAATGGCTTTGAGGTAAGTGGCATGACCAAAACCGGAGGTGCAGTGGGTATGCAATTCCACAGGAATATCCAAAGCAGCTTTGAGTTTCTTGACCAAATCTTCAGCAACATAGGGTTTCAAGAGACCGGACATATCCTTGATGCAGACGGAATGGCAGCCCATATCCTGCAGTTCTTTGGCCAGTTCCACGAATTTTTCATTGGTATGCACCGGGCTAATGGTGTATACGAGACAGCCCTGAACTTCCGGTTTTTCCGGGCAAGCCAGTGCAGCTTCAATAGCAACCTTCAGATTGCGCACATCGTTGAGGGCATCGAAGATACGGAATACACCGACGCCGTGTGCCGAAGCATGACGGACAAATTTTTCGACAACATCATTGGAGTAGTGGTTATAGCCAAGCAGATTCTGACCACGGAGCAGCATCTGAATCGGCGTTTTGAGGTTAGCCTTTAAGGTATCCAAACGTTCCCAGGGGTCTTCACCCAAGAAACGCAGGCAGGTATCGAAGGTAGCACCGCCCCAGGCTTCCAAAGCTTTGTAGCCTACAGAATCCAAAGCTTTGAGCTGCGGGAGCATATCCTCAATGCGCATACGCGTGGCACACAGAGACTGATGACCGTCACGCAGAACGGTCTCCATGATTTTGACAGGTTTCTTTGCCATAACTAACACTCTCCTCTAAATTATTAACGCATAATTATTAATTATGCGAATTAATTTGTGACGAACTGGAAAAACGAAAGAATAAAGCCTTGTTTCACGGCGTAAACACTAGGTTTTTGAAGTATCACAAAAATTAACATCACAAGCTTAGTATAGGTGCTAATTATGGCTTTGTCAATGTGAAATGTGATTTTTTTCCCATACAATAACTAATTGGAATAATAGATATAGTTTATTGTAAAATGTATACAATTTAGGCTGTGTTAAATTATCACAGATTGGCAGAAAGTTTTTTTGATGAACTATTGGTTTTTTATGCATACATTGGTATAATTAATTGTGTGGTTAATAAGCTACTTTGTGTTGACACATTGTTCTATGTTTACACAATGAGCGGGTAAATTTGGAATTATAAGGAGAAATGTGTAAATGAAACTTGTAGTAACAGTCGTAGGCAAAGACCGTGTAGGCATTATTGCCATGGTTAGCCAGATTTTGGCCGAGAACAATGTCAACATTTTGTCTATCAATCAGAATATCCTTGACGGCTATTTCAACATGATTCTGATTGCGGAAATCAGCAGCAGCAAGATTAAGCTGGTGGACTTGCAGAAGAAACTCAAGGAAAGCGGTCAGGAAATCAATGTGGATATCAAGGCACAGCATGCCGATATCTTCAATGTAATGCATAATATCTGATGTGACGTTGACTCTGGGAGGATATATTCTTGATTAGCATAGACGATATCATTGAAACAAATGAGATGATTACGGAGAATAAATTGGATGTGCGTACCATCACCATGGGGATTTCCCTGCGGGATTGTGCTCACCCCAATATGGAGCAGTTCTGCCGTAATGTATACGACAAGATTACGAAATCTGCGGAATTTCTCGTGAAGACTGGTGAGGATATCGAAGCGGAGTATGGTATTCCCATCATTCATAAGCGTGTATCGGTAACGCCGATTGCCATTGCCGCCGATGCCTGCAAGACGGATACCTATGAATTTTATTGGTGGTTTTTCGGCATTGGTCGAAAAAGGTTTTACCAATGGTGATCGCACTTTGATTAACTCCATTCCGCAGGCACTGGCAACCACGGATGTGGTTTGTTCGTCCGTAAACCTTGGTTCGACCAAGACCGGCATCAATATGGATTGTGTTCGCGAAATGGGTGAGGTCATCAAGCGTACGGCGGAACTTACCCGTGATAACGATGCTTTGGGCTGTGCCAAGCTGGTCGTATTCTGCAATGCTCCCGGCGATAATCCCTTTATGGCAGGTGCCTTCCACGGTGTCAGCGAAGCCGATAAGGTAGTCAGCGTTGGCGTCAGTGGTCCTGGCGTGGTAAAACATGCGCTGGAAGCCAAGAAAGGTGCTGATTTTACCGAAGTTGCCGAAACCATCAAAAAGACGGCGTTTAAGATTACCCGCGTAGGCCAGCTGGTCGCTCGCGAAGCATCCAAGCGCCTGGGTGTGCCCTTCGGTATCATTGATTTGTCTTTGGCACCGACCCCGGCAGTTGGCGACAGCGTGGCGCGTATCATTGAGGAAATGGGCATTGAGAGCTGCGGTGCTCCGGGGACGACGGCGGCTTTGGCACTCTTGAATGATGCGGTGAAGAAGGGCGGTCTGATGGCTTCTTCACATGTCGGTGGTCTTTCCGGTGCTTTCATTCCGGTAAGTGAAGATGAGGGCATGATTAATGCCATCAAGACTGGCAGCCTGTCCTTGGAAAAACTCGAAGCCATGACCTGTGTCTGCTCGGTGGGGCTTGATATGATTGCCATTGAGGGCGATACGAGTGCGGCTACGATTTCCGGCATTATTGCGGATGAAGCGGCTATCGGTATGATTAACAACAAGACCACGGCTGTCCGTGTCATTCCGGTTCCGGGCAAGAAAGTGGGCGACATGGTGGAATTTGGCGGCCTTTTGGGTTACTGTCCTATTGTGCCTGTGCGCAATCAGTACAGCTCTGCAGCATTCATTGCCCGCGGCGGTCGGATCCCGGCACCGATTCGGAGCCTGACAAACTAACAGATTATGCCTTCCCCTTTGGGGAAGGTTTATATTTAGGAGAATTTTATGCGTGTTACGAAGAAGATTAAGGAAGACCAGATACGCATTTTAGGGGAAGTCTATAAAGATACAAAACCGGCCCTGATTTTTCGCACCCCCTTTGAACTCTTAGTTGCGGTAATCTTGTCGGCGCAATGTACCGATAAACGGGTGAATGTGACCACGGCACGGCTCTTTCAGAAAGCTGCCGACCCGGCTGCAATATTGACTATGGGGCTGCCTGCTTTGGAAGAGGAAATCCGGGACTGCGGACTTTTTCGCAACAAGGCAAAGAACATCATGGCAACCTGTCAGATTCTCTGTGAGCAGTATGGCGGGGAAGTGCCGGCTGATTTTGTGAAGCTGCAGGAACTGCCCGGCGTGGGGCGAAAAACAGCCAATGTGGTGATGAGCGTGGGCTTTGATGTACCGGCCATCGCCGTGGATACCCATGTGTTTCGCGTCAGCAACCGCCTGAAACTCGCGGTGGGGGATACACCTCTGGCAGTAGAGCAGGGGCTGATGAAGGCAATCCCAAAAGATAAATGGTCAGCGGCCCATCATTGGCTTATCTGGCATGGACGGAATGTCTGCAAGGCGCGTAAGCCGTTATGCAGTGCGTGTCCTCTGGCAGAAGTATGTCCGAGCTGTGAGCCGCTGGCATGAGCATAGAAGTGAGATGAGAGCATGATTTATCGAAAGGCAACTTTTGCCGATGTAGAAGCAATATATGAACTTGTGGCGGATTACGCAGAGCAGGGGGTAATGCTGGCTCGCTCGCGCAATACCCTTTATGAAACCTTGCGGGATATGGTGGTGGCCATTGATGACGATGGCACATTGGCTGGTGTTGGTGGGCTCCATGTAATCTGGGACAGGCTGGCCGAAGTGCGGACTATGGCGGTATCACCGGACAAGCGCCGCCGTGGCATTGGTGCCGAAATCGTCAAGCGCCTGATGGAGGATGGTGAAAAGCTGGGAATTGAAAAGTATTTCACGCTGACCTATCAGCCGGAGTTTTTCAAGTCCTTGGGGTTTGTGGTCATCAATAAGGAAGAACTGCCGCATAAAGTGTGGAAGGAATGCATTGACTGCCCCAAGTTCCCCAATTGTGATGAAATTGCTATGGTAAAAGTTTGAAATAAACGTTTTTCTGTGGTGGAAAAACTGTACAATTTTACATTTAGCAGTTGACATTATGCGGATAAACTGATATAGTATCAAGCAACGAGAATAAATGCAAGGACGGAGAGAAGTAAGGGGCAGAAGTTTTGCAGAGAGCGGCGGGTTGGTGTAACGTCGCAGATGGAACCTTTGAAATACACTCCTGAGCAGCCGGTTGAACAACTGTTGTACAGATTAGTAGGCCGCGCCGGAATGCCACCGTTATCAGAGGCTAGGATATGCATGTATCCGAATAGAGAGGCTTGCATCAGCAAGCAGGGTGGTACCACGGGTATAACAGCTCGTCCCTGTGCGGGGGCGGGCTTTTTCTATTTGAACTTTGACTTTATTATGCTATTATGGAGGAATGAACATGATTATCGTAATGAGCCCCAGTGCGACAAAAGAAAATTTAGAAAAAGTCATCAAAAAAGTGGAATCCGCTGGACTTAGAACCCATATATCGGAAGGCGAGGAAGTAACAATCGTAGGTGTAATCGGCGATCAGAAGAAAATCGCAAACTTGGAAATGAATATGATGGAGGGCGTGGAAAAGACTGTCCGCATCACGGAAAAATATAAATTGGTCAGCCGTAATTTTCATCCGGAAGATACCATTGTGGATGTGGACGGCGTGAAGGTCGGTGGCAGGCAGATTGTGGTTATGGCAGGACCTTGCTCGGTGGAAAGCATTGAACAGCTCCGGGAAGCTGCTAAGGCAGTGAAGGCAGGCGGTGCACAGTTCCTGCGTGGCGGTGCCTTCAAGCCTCGTACCAGCCCCTATGATTTTCAGGGCCTCGCCGAAGACGGCCTCAAGATGCTCCGTCAGGTTGCTGACGAGGAAGGCTTGAAAGTCGTTACCGAAATTGTGGACAAGGATGACTTGGAACTTGTTGGCAAATATGCAGACCTCTATCAGGTCGGTGCCCGCAATATGCAGAACTTCCAGCTCTTGAAGGCTTTGGGCAAGGCCAATAAGCCTGTCATGCTCAAGCGCGGCCTGTCCGCTACCATCAGCGAATGGCTCAATGCTGCCGAGTACATTATGGCGGGCGGCAATGAGCAGGTCATTCTCTGCGAGCGCGGTATTCGCACCTATGAAACCTTTACCCGCAACACGCTTGACCTTAGTGCGGTAGCAGCGGTGAAGGAACTTTCCCATCTGCCCATCATCGTTGACCCGAGCCATGGCACGGGCCGCTGGCAGATGGTGAAACCGATGGCCAGAGCAGCTGTAGCTGCTGGCTGTGACGGGCTGATCATCGAGGTGCATCCGCATCCGGAAGTGGCGCTCTCTGATGGCGACCAGAGCCTGACGCCGAAGAACTTCAACCTGCTGATGAGCGAACTTGGCAGGATTGCGGAAGTCATGGAGCGCACGGTGTAATATGAAACAGGAGAAATTAACGCTGGCCATAATCGGTGTAGGTCTTATCGGCGGCTCTTTGGGGCTTTGCCTTAAAGATAAACTAGGCGACGATATCTACATCACCGGCCTATGCCGTACGCAAGCCTCCATGGATAAAGCCATGGAGCTGGGGGCTGTTGATTTTGCTACAAATGATCTAAAAGCTGTGGTGGGGAATGCCGATATTGTGTTCTTGAGTCCGCCGGTTCTGCAGATTGTGCCGATGGTGGAAAAAATCCTGCCTTATCTCAAGAAAGGTGCCATTATTACCGATGCCGGCAGTACCAAGCAGTATATCTGGGAACATCTGCAAAAGATACTGCCGCCAGATATCTACTATATCGCCGGGCACCCTATGACGGGGCGGGAAAAGAGCGGTGTGATGGCGGCCCAAAAGGATTTGTTTGTTGGCAAGGCATATGTGATTGTAGAAGATACAGGAGCACCGCAGGAAGCGCACGATAAACTCATGAGCGTATTACGGCATACCGGAGCGAACTTTACGACGCTCGATATAGCCAAGCATGACCGTTGTGCTTCTGTTATCAGCCATGTGCCCCATGTGGTTGCGGCGGCTCTCGTAACGCTTCTCAACCAGTCCGGCGGAGATATGGAGTCCTGCATCAAGCTTATCGGCGGCGGCTTTAAGGATACTACGCGTATCGCATCCTCTAATGCGGATATGTGGGCAGATATCTGTATGACCAACGGCAAGGCCATTGCGGCTAATCTCAAAACCTTGCAGGAAATCATGGACAAGGTCATTACGGCTTGCGAAACACAGGACAGGCAGGCAATATACGATTACTTTGCCGCCAGCAAGCAGCGGCGTGATGCTTTGCTGGAAGATGCATCCCACAAATTTGACCCCAACTAATTGTATTTTACACAGAATTATGCTAAAATATGCAAATGTTGATGTTGCAAATTTTTTATTAAAATAAGACAGATAAACGCTATAATGTGGGATTTTGTGGGGTGACAATTTTTGTTATGGAGTACTTTGAGCGGGTTAAGAAGCTAAACAATGCTTGGGAACCGGAGCTTTGCCGCCACTCTGTGGTCAGGGCTGAGCGGGTCTGCATGGATATTTATCATACAGGCGCATTGGCACCGGAACGGCACAAAATGACCATGGAGAGAGCCACGGATTATATTAGTGGCATGGCTGCAGTTATGGATATCAAGAGCATGCTCAGGGATATTGACCATATTACGATTCGCAGCGCAGAGGACAGTCGGATTATTTATCGCCTGACCACGCGATTTGGTTATGCAGAAGAAGAATTCAAAGCAGTATAAGCATAAGCCTTTCCATTGCGAAGGGCTTTTTCTTATGCAGGAATACTTAGGATTAAAACGAATATATAGCACAGATGAGTATTGGATGTGATTTTTTGCAGCTTACGGATGGATTGCAATATGTAAAAGGCGTAGGGCCAAAGAAGAAGGCTGAGTTAAACCGATTAGGGCTGTTTACGGTTTACGACTTGTTGACCTATTTTCCTCGTACCTATGAAGACCAGAGTGTGCTGACAAAGATTTCGGAGTTGCAGGCTGGGGAAAAAGCCACGGTGGCGGGTACGATTATGAATGTGTCTGAACGCCAAGGCGGACGGCGGGGGATGTCTATCCTTATGGCCTTGATTGGCGATGGCACAGGAATCCTGCAGGTGACTTGGTTTAATCAAAAGTATCTAAAGCCTAAATTAAAAGTGGGCAAGAAAGTCTTTGTCACGGGAAAGGCGGTGTATGCTTTTGGGGGGCGGGGGCAGTTTGCCATGAGCCAGCTGGCGAGCTTTCAGATTCTTGATGAGGATGATGTACCGGAAAATATGACGGGGATTATGCCGGTTTATCCGGCTACGGAAAGGCTGAATCAGAAGTTTTTCCGCAAGCTGTTGCAGGGGCTGTTGGCAGCGGATTTAACGATAAGTGAATTGATTCCGCAAAGTGTGGCCGCGCGCTATCGGCTGCTATCTAGAAAGACCGCGTTGCACGATATTCACTTTCCGGCAGATTTTTCGGCGCTTAAGGCTGCCCGCAATCAGCTGGCCTTTGAGGAACTCTATTTGATTCAGTGCGGCCTTTTGCTCTTGAAACGGCAGGCGCGGGAGCATAGTCAGGGGATTCGCCATTTGCTTTCCAGTGAGCTGGTGGCAAAGCTCCTAAAGTCTTTGCCGTTTGCCCTGACCAATGACCAGCAGCGCACCTGGCAGGAAATTCAGCGGGATATGGAAAGTCCGCTGCCCATGCGGCGGCTGGTGCAGGGCGATGTTGGCTCCGGCAAGACGGTTATTGCCATGCTGGCGCTCACGAAGACGGTAGAAAATGGCTATCAGGGAGCACTGATGGCGCCTACGGAGATTTTGGCGAGCCAACATTATGAGGGCTTTTGTCAGCAGTTAGCGCCGCTTGGGATTCGTGTTGGCTTTTTGTCGGGCAGG
>CADAAS010000144.1 GCA_902785885.1 Pseudoselenomonas ruminantium | reverse complement strand
ATGCCTGTTGACCTGTTTTTTTGCTTGTGGTATAATTTTTAATAGAGAAAGGGGATTTTCTTTGAGCACTAAAGAAAACGAAGCAACTACAGTAAAACCTTATGAGGAGCTTGATTTTACGGACGACTTTATGTTCTGTAGAGTACTAAGCGAGAATCCTTCAATCTGCAAGCACCTGGCGGAGCTTGTGACAGGTCGTAAGATTGAAAGAATAGGCGAGGTTAACGAACAAAAGCCGGTGAAGATAACTAAAGATGGTAAGGGAGTTAGATTTGACATCTATTTCAAGGACGGTAATGGGACTGCCTATGACTTCGAAGCACAGAACGTACGGAAGTACAATGAAGCAAGGAGGGCAAGATATTACCTTAGCCTTAATGATATGAGTCTCTTACTTAAGGGAGGAAAATATAAGGATCTGCCTGACTGCTATATCGTCTTTATTTGCAGTTTTGATCCGTTTAATATGGGACTTTACAAGTACACATTTGAGAACAGGTGCGTGGAGGAACCGGAACTTGCGCTTGAAGATGGCAGCAAAAAGGTCTTCCTTAACGCAGCGGGCATTCGTGGCGATATACCTGACGAGATGAAGGAGTTTCTTGAGTACTTCAGAACTCATCAACCTGGTGGAGATTTTACAGGAGCTATTGATGATGCTGTCAAGACGCAGCGTGACAATGAGAATGGGAGGCTTGATTACATGATGCTATCAGACATTTACGATGAATTCAAAGAAGCCTGCAGAGAAGAAGGAAGAGAGGAAGGAAGAGAAGAATTAATTATTCAGGCACTGAAGAGTGGCAATTCTGCTGAACAGGTTGCAGACTTCTTAAAATTGCCTGTTGAGGAAGTAAAGCGAATAGAAGAAAAGATACTCGCAAAGGCATAATTAAATATGCTTTTTGGACCTGTGTGTGTATATCGAGCCTAAAACTATGACACCATAATAAAATATTGACACCGTTTCTTCGTTGCGGGAAAATTTTCTCCTCTGTATAATAGCATCTAAAAGAAGTAAAAATGCGAAAGGTGGCTGCGCACCGGAAAGTACAGAGGGTTGTGAAATGTCTGAGAATGACAGCAAAAGGAAGATTGACAGTAAGATTGAAGCTATGAATAGGAGGCATAAGAAGCACAGGATAATTGCGGCTGTGCTTATTTTTATCGTGATATGATGTTTAAGTATATTTTCTTCATGAGATAATGTAGCGGTTTATATAGTACAAGCGCCATGCAGAAATTCCCTATACAGTGCCTTATATCAAATGGAATTCCACTTATCCAGTAGCTGAAGGCCATATTAAAACCGCTGATAACAAATATTTGTCGGTTGAAAATGGAAGTGATGGATTGAAACTTGCAGGAAATAGTTCGGATGGAAGTGGTGTAAGATTTATTCTTGCTGATGCAGAAAATCTGGAAGCGACCAAGGTGGCTGAAATCACGAAGGAACCGCGCCTCATTATGAACTGGCGGGGCAAGGCCATTGTACAGATGGAGCGCAAGTTCCTGGATACCAATGGTGTTCGTCAGCATGTCAAGGCCAAGATTACCTGTCCGGACAAAAACAGCAGCTATCTGCAGCAGATTCCGGCAGCGGTAGAGGCCGAGAAAAAGAACCTGGAGCAGAGCTGGCTGACCAATTTGAAAGATTTGAATGTCTGCAGCCAGAAGGGGCTTGCCGAGCGTTTTGACTCGACCATTGGCGGCAATACGGTTTTGATGCCCTTCGGCGGCCGCCGTCAGTTGACGCCGGCGGAAGGTATGGTAGCCAAACTGCCCGTGGAAGGCGCAGAAACCACGACGGCAACGGCGATGACCTTTGGACTCAATCCGGCGCTGACGGAGTGGAGCCCGTTCCATGGTGCACTCTATGCCGTGGTAGAAGCTGCGGCCAAGATGGTGGCCTTGGGCGGCCGTGCAGATAAGATTCGCCTGACCTTCCAGGAATATTTTGAGAGCCTGGGCAAGGATGAAGAAAAATGGGGCAAGCCTTTTGCCGCGCTCTTAGGTGCGCTATGGGCACAGCATGAGCTGGAAATCCCGGCCATCGGCGGCAAGGACTCCATGTCGGGAACCTTTGAGGATATCCATGTGCCGCCGACGTTGGCTGCTTTTGCGGTTACGACCATGAAAGCCGCAGATGCGGTTTCTCCGGAATTCAAATATCCCGGCAACAAGGTTTATCTGGTCCCGGCGGTTAAGGATGAACAGGAGTTGCCGAATTTTGTCAAGCTGCGGAAAAACTGGTCTTTGGTTACGGAGTTAATCGAGAAACACCGCGTATTTGCCGCGCAGAGCATTGGCGTGGGCGGTATTGCGGCGGCCGTATCCAAGATGGTGTTGGGCAATGGCGTAGGCTTTAAGTTCACCCAGCCCATGAGGAAGGAACAGCTCTTTGTTCCCGACTATGGTGCTATACTGCTGGAGGTTGCTGAATCCGAGACGTTGAATGAACGGTTAAAGAATGCAGGCTTCCAGTTAATCGGTGAAACAACTGCCGGTCCCAGCGTGGTCTGCGATGATACGGTCATCATGCTCGCGGATATTGAGACGGCTTATACCAAGCCGCTGGAAAAGATTTTCCCCACGCAGGTTAAACAGTACAGCAAAGACCGGGCAATTGATATGACTTATAAGCAGGGCAATGTCATCAAGAATCAGATAAAGATTGCCAAGCCAAAGGTGTTCATTCCGGTGTTCCCCGGAACGAACTGTGAATACGATTCGGCACGTGCCTGGCAGCGGGCCGGTGCTGAAACGGAAACGCTGGTGGTTAGAAATCTTACGCCGAGCGCCGTTGAAGAATCGGTGGAAGCCATTGTCAAGGGCATTAAGGCGGCGAACATCATCATGCTGCCGGGCGGCTTTAGCGGCGGTGATGAACCGGATGGTTCGGGCAAGTTTATTGCGGCCATGTTCCGCAATCCCCGCATCAAGGAAGAAGTGCATAAACTGCTCTTTAGACGGGATGGCTTGATGCTCGGTATCTGCAATGGATTCCAGGCTTTAATCAAACTGGGACTTGTTCCATACGGAGAAATTCGTGATTTGGTGGACAGTTCGCCAACTTTGACGTATAATAACATAGGTCGGCATGTTTCCTGCATGGTCAAGACCAAGGTGGTATCCAATCAGTCTCCCTGGTTCAACAACGTAGAGGTGGGCGATATTCATACCATTGCGGTTTCCCATGGTGAGGGACGTTTCGTGGCGGACAAGGAAATCCTTGCCCGGATGCGGGTGCGTGGCCAGATTGCTACGCAGTATGTGGATGACAATGAGAACCCATCCTTGTATATTCCGTTTAATCCCAACGGTTCGGTAAGTGCGGTTGAGGGCATCACCAGCCCGGACGGCCGTGTACTCGGCAAGATGGGTCATTCGGAGCGTATCGGCAAAAACGTTGCCTGCAACGTGCCGGGCGAAAAAGACCAGCAGTTATTTGAGGCTGGCGTAGCTTATTACAGTTGATTGATTAATAAAATAACAGGTATGCGGTCGGTCTATTTATAGCTGGCCGCATTTACCTATGTGATTAGGAGGTATTCATTTTGGTAGGGATTGTTGTGGTATCCCACAATGCCAAATTAGCAGAGGGCATCAAGGAAATGGCTGAAATGATGGCACATGGCGTGCAGATTGCCGTGGCAGGAGGCCTGGAAGACGGCATCATGGGCACAAGTTATGAGAAAATCAGTGAAGCTGTGGAATTCGTCTGTGGTCGTGACGGGGCTGTCGTGATTATGGACATGGGCAGCGCGATTATGACCACGGAACTCGTGTTGGAAAATCTCAAGGATGATGCCGTGCGCATGGCAGACTGTCCGCTGTTGGAAGGCACCATGCGGGCGGCTGTAGTAGCAGCCAATGGCGGCAGTTTGGAAGAAGTGGTCGAGGCTGCGGAATCGACCTGCGGTCAGAAGAAGTTAGCGTGACTTAGTTACGGCCAAGTATTGACAGGTCATCTATAATATTTATATAGAAAGCCATTTTCAATAGGAGGCTGGTATTATTCTTTTTAAAACGTTAACCAAAGAGGACAAAAATTTATTAGATAAGTATTACCGTAGCGGTTATTATGAAAACTCGCATTTTAACTTTACGAATCTCTTTATGTGGCGCAAGCCCTATCATGTGCAGATTTGTGAAGAAGATGGCGTGCTTTGCATGACCTGTGAGTGGGATGGTGTATTGCAGGCGCTGCAACCGGTCTGTCCGCAGGAGAAGTGGAATGAGGCAGTGGAGAAGCTGCGTTCATATTTTGGGCAGCAGGGAAAAACGCTGCTGTTCACCGGTGTGGAAAAGAATTTTGTCGATTTTTTGGCAGAAACGTATGCCGGGCAGTTTGCATTTGAGTCTGACCGGGATAATTATGATTATGTGTATTTGGCAGATAAGCTGATAACGCTTGCCGGACGCAAGCTGCATTCCAAGAAAAACCATTTGAATGCCTTTCGGAAATTGTATCCGCAGGCTGAATATATGCAGATAACGCCGGAAATTTTGCCTGACTGCCGCGCTGAGCTGGAAAAATGGTATGCCGCGCATATCGAAGCCATGCCGGATTCGCAATTTATTCCCTGGGAACGGGATGCGATATTGGAGCTCTTTGAGGACTGGGATTATTTTCAGCTCAAGGGTGGGGCTATCTGCTTGGATGGCCGCATTATTGCCTTTACCTTTGGCGAGCAGCTCAACAGTGATTCTGTGGTAGTACATGTGGAAAAGGCTGACCCCAATATCCGCGGCGCATATCCGGCCATTAATCAGGGTTTTGTAGAGCATGAATGGAGCGGCATGACCTATATCAACCGCGAGGAAGATATGGGGGAGGAAGGCCTGCGGAAGGCCAAGGAATCCTACAAGCCAGAAAAGATGATTGAAAAGTATAATGCGAAACTAATCGCAGGTTAATTGACCAGAGGTGAACAGTTTTTTTGCAGCAGGCATTAGAGAAAAAAATTATTTTTCAGGACAATCATGAAGCCTTCGCTCTTTTGGGCGAAGGCGATGAGTTTTTACAGGTGTTTCGCAGTGCGTTCGACTGCCAATTCATCAGCCGGGGCACGCAGATGGAGATTTTGGGCGAAGGTGCGCAGGTCGAGATGGCGGCCAAGGTATTGGAGGAACTTTTGTACCTGCATCGTCAGGGCACGACCATTACCATGCATGAGGTGCGCTATGGCATTGGTCTGGTCAAGGGCGGCAAAGGAGAGGCACTGCATACCCTGTTTGGCGATACGATTCTCGTCACGGCGCGGGGACGTCATGTGCGCCCGAAGACTTTAGGGCAGCGGCGTTATCTGGATACGATCCGCCATAATTCCATTACCTTCGGCATTGGTCCTGCCGGTACCGGCAAGACGTATTTGGCTGTGGTGATGGCGGTAGCTGCACTTAGAAATCGTGAAGTGCGCAAGATTATCCTGACGCGTCCGGCCGTGGAAGCTGGGGAGCGCCTGGGCTTTTTGCCCGGCGATTTGCAGGATAAGGTTGACCCCTACCTGCGTCCCCTCTATGATGCCCTGCAGGATATCTTGGGCCAGGACACCTATACCAAATTCATGGCGAAGGGCTTTATCGAGATTGCGCCGCTGGCGTATATGCGCGGCCGTACTTTGGAAGATGCCTTTATCATCCTGGACGAAGCACAGAATACCACGGACAAGCAGATGAAGATGTTTTTGACCCGTCTGGGCTTTGGTTCGCGCATGGTCGTAACCGGCGATTTGGGGCAGGTGGATTTGCCCCGCGGCGTGACCTCTGGCCTGCGGGAAGCGGCCAAGGTGCTGGAAAATGTCAAGGGTGTGGGCATTGTGCGCCTGGCACCGTTGGATGTAATTCGTCATGAAGTAGTCACCCGGATTGTCGAGGCTTATGGCGCTTACGAAGAAAAGCGCAAGGCCGAAAAAGAGAAAGCGAAGCAGGAAAAGTAACATGGAAATCATCATCAGCAATGAACCTGAGGAGCAGGAATATATTGAGAATATCCGCACTGCCATCGAAACGGTGGGGCGGCTTTATGGCGTAGCGGACAGCGAAGTCAGCGTGACACTTACCGATAACGAGCATATTCATGTGATTAACCGCGAGTACCGCGGCGTTGACCGGCCCACCGATGTTATCTCTTTTGCCTTCAACGAAAGCGAGGAGCCGGAGGTCGTGGGCGGCAGTACCGTCAATATGCTCGGGGACTTGATTATCTCCTTGGAGCGGGCGGAAGAACAGGCTGCCGACTATGGGCACAGCGTACGCCGGGAGGTGGCCTTCCTGACGGTGCATGGCATGCTGCACCTCTTGGGTTATGACCATATGGAAGACGAAGAACGGGAAGAAATGGAAGCGGAACAGCGCTTTGTCATGGATAAATTAGGCATTAGCAGAGATTGAGGAAAGAGGCATATATGGAGCAGAAGATGAAATCCGGCTTTATTGCCGTTATTGGCAGACCGAATGTGGGCAAGTCCACGCTTATAAACACCTTGATTGGGCAGAAAATCGCCATCATGAGCGATAAGCCGCAGACGACCAGAAACCGTATCTTGTGCATTCTGACCCAGCCGGATGCCCAAATTGTCTTTTTGGATACGCCGGGCATCCATAAGCCCAAGCATAAACTCGGTGAGTATATGGTCAAGGCTGCCGAAGGTACCCTGCGGGAAGTGGACGCCATCTTCTTTGTGGTGGATGCTACGGAAAAGATGGGACCGGGGGAACATTATATTTTAGAGCGCCTGCAGGCGACGAAACGGCCGGTAATCCTTGTCGTCAATAAGCTGGACTTGATTGAACGGGAGCAGGCCCTGCCCATCATCTCGAACTATACCTCCAAGTATGAGTTTGCCGGTGTGGTGCCCATTTCCGCCAAAGAGGAAATGAACCTGGACAGCCTGTTGACCGAAGCGAAAAAATACCTGCCGGAAGGGCCGCAGTATTATCCGGAGGATATGGTCACGGACCAGCCGGAACGCTTGATTGTGGCCGAGCTTATCCGCGAAAAGGCCCTGCAGCTCACGCGTGATGAGATTCCCCACGCCATTGCCGTGGATGTGGATGAAATGACTACCCGTCCCAATGATGATGTGTATATCCGTGCCACCATCTATGTGGAACGCGATTCCCAAAAGGGCATTGTCATTGGGGCCAAGGGCGCCATGCTCAAGGAAATCGGCGCTTTGGCCCGCACGGATATTCAGAACCTTTTGGGCTCCAAGGTATTCCTTGACCTTTGGGTTAAGGTCAAGAAGGACTGGCGTGACCGTGACGGCATCCTGCGCAACTTCGGCTTTGGTGATGAGCGATGAAGGAAAGCTTTTCCAAGCGTTTTTCCCGCCGCTTTATCAACGGCCTGATTATTTTAGTGCCGCTGGCCATTACCATTTTTGTGGTGCTGGAGACACTGCACTTTACCGAAGGAATTCTGGGCAAGCATCTGCCTTTTTATTTCCCCGGCATGGGGATTATCACCGTGTTACTGGTGATTTATCTGACGGGCTGGGCGTCCACCTATTGGGCGGCCCGCCGTCTGATTCATATCGGGGAGACACTGTTGGGCAAGATTCCGGTAATCAAGTTTATCTATAACAGCGTCAAGCATTTGTCCACGGCGGTATTTGAATCCAACAATATGTTTGACCATGTGGTGCTCGTGCCGTTTCATCAGTCACAGGCTTTGGGGTTCATCATGGCGGATGTGCCCCAGACCTTGAAGGACAAGCTTGGCGATGACTATGTTTGCGTCTTTGTGCCCTGGAGCCTCAACATGACTTCGGGGACGAACCTGTTTGTCAAGAAAAGCGATGTGACTTATTTGGATATCAGCAGCGAATCAGCACTGCAGTACATGCTGACGGCAGGTGCTGTTATGCCTAGGCGCATCAGCGATATGCCGAAAGATGAGGAGAAGAAGTAATGGCCAGTTATCAGACTGCCGCTGTTGTGCTCGGTTCCAAAAACTGGGGTGAAGCGGATAAGATGATGACCCTCTTTACCTATGACCGCGGCCTCGTAGAGGCCGCGGCTTTTGGCTGCCGCCGCCCGCGCAGTCCCTTGGCGGCGGGCATGCAGATGTTTTCAAGCATTGAGGTGCAGCTATCTGAGGGCAAACGGGTAGATACCGTGCGGCAGTGTACGTTGAAGAAACATTATAAAAAACTCAGCGAGGATTTGGAGGTCATGGCCTACGGCAGTTTTGTGGCTGAATTTTTGCGGGAGTTTCTGCCGCCAGGGCAGCCTGAGCCGCAGATGTTTGCCCGCCTGCTGTATATCCTCGATTCCTTTGAAGTGCGCAATCCCCGCGTTACGGCACTTATGGCGGTGATTCAGCTGCTCGAATTTACCGGCATGCAGCTACACTTCGAGCATTGCCTGCATTGTGGGGCGCCTGTGGATGGGGAGTCCTATTTAAGCTTTAATGTCGGCGGCGTTCTCTGCGCCGACTGTCGTGAACCGGGAGCAGAGCCTTTGCCGGACAGCTTGCGCAGGTTTATCCTTGAGCTGCGGGATTACGACTGGGAAAATCCACCGGAACTCAGAATAACAGGAGCGCAGCTGATGCAGGCGGAAAATCTTTTTTTGGCGTATTTGCAAAACTTGTTGGGGAAGCCCTTGAAATCGCTGGCTTTTATTCAACAGTTGTAGTTTATCAGGAGGTGTGAATTTTGGCTAAAATCCGTGATGTCGCGAAGGAAGCCGGAGTATCTGTAGGAACGGTTTCCATGGTGCTGAATCATGCGGACTACGGTTCACCGGCGATTCGGGAAAAGGTACAGGCGGCAGTGAAGAAACTGCAGTATGTGCCTAGTGAGATGGCGCGCAATTTGTCACTTAAGCGCACGATGACGGTGGGGATTATTGTGCCTACTGTGGCCCATCCGTTCTTTGCTGAACTGGTGGAGGCGTTAGAGGAAGCCCTATATCATTTGGGCTACAAGACCATGCTTTGCTGTACGCGGCAAAAGGAAAATGCGGAACATGTGTTTATTGATATGCTGCAACGGCAGAATATGGATGGCATTATCATGGGGGCGCATTCGCTGGATACGTCCATCTATGAAGGAATAAAGCAGCCGATTATTGCTTTTGACCGTTACTTAAGTCCGGATATTCCCGTGGTACACGCTGATCATGTGCTGGGGGGCAGGCTGGCAGCACATGCTTTTTTGCAGCATGACTGCCATCATATTGTGGAAATTTCCGGTTCGCAGAAGGTCAAGACACCGGCAGGGGAATACCATCAGGCCTTCAATGAAGTCATGCAGGCCCATGGGGTGCGCACGGATATTGTATCTTTGCCGTGGAATGCTTTTGGGTTCAAGGAATCGCTGGAGCTGGCAGAACAAATATTTGCCGATTACAGCGATGTGGATGGTATACTGGGGTCTGATATATCGGTGTCCAGTTGCCTGGAAGTAGCTGTGCGGCGGGGAATAAAAGTGCCGGAGCAGTTGAAATTAGTTGCTTATGATGGAACGTATATTACGCAAAACGGCATTTGCAGGCTTACGGCAGTGCGACAGCCGATTTTGGCGTTAGCAGAAGCTGCTGCTAAAAAGATTGTTGCTTTGATAAATGGCCAGCAGGATAACCTGCCGTTGGTATTTCCGCCGTCATTGCTGCCTGGGGAAACCTGTTAGGCAGGCCAGCTGTTGGGAAACAGCGACGATAGTAAAAATTGTCAGAATTAAATTATTAAAAAATATATTACAAACCCATTGACAATCGGCGCAAATAAGTCTAAAATAATTTTTGAACCGGTTCAATGAACCGGTTCAAAAAGAGAAAGCAAGACAATCTTGACGAAACAAGGGAGCGCATGTTTATGAAAAAGCCAATACCAATTACAAATCAGAGATACCGACTGGGTTATCATTTAATGACTCCGGGTGGATGGATGAATGACCCGAATGGTTTTTCTTTTTTCAAAGGTTGGTATCATATATTTTATCAGTATTATCCGTATGAAGCCCAATGGGGGCCGATGCATTGGGGACATGCCCGCAGCCGTGACTTGATACACTGGGAGACATTGCCGGTAGCACTGGAACCGGATGCAAATGAGAATGGCTGCTTCTCCGGCAGTGCTGTGGTTTATGACGACAAGTTATGGCTTATCTATACAGGCCATCATACGCCGAATGCCGTTGATCCGGAAGACTTCTATCAGGACCAGAGAGTTGCCTGGAGCGAGGATGGCATAAACTTCACGAAATACGGTGCTAATCCGGTATTGAAAACGCCGGCAGGCAATACCAAACACTTCCGTGACCCGAAGGTCTGGCAGGAAGGTGACACCTTTTACATGGTGCTGGGAAGCCAGGATGTGGATGGCCTCGGCCGGGCACTGATTTACAGCTCCAAGGATTTGCTGCACTGGGAACTGGCCACGGAATTGAGCAAGGCTAAGACCAAGGAAACGGAAGGCTATATGTGGGAATGCCCCGATTTCTTCCATTTAGACGGCAAGGACATCCTGTTGATGTCCCCGCAAGGGCTGGAAGCCGATGGCGACCGCTTCCGCAACCTGAATCAGACGGGCTATCTGTTGGGCAATGTTGTGGATAATAAGCTGCAGCATGATGGCTTTGTGGAAATCGACAATGGCCATGACTTCTATGCAACGCAAACGATGTTGACACCGGACGGGCGGCGCGTTATGATTGCATGGATGAACGCCTGGGATTCGCCCATGCCGGAAATTGAGGATGGCTGGGCTGGAGCATTGACGCTGCCGCGTGAACTGTCGATAAAAGATGGCCGGGTCCTGCAGAAGCCAATCCGGGAACTTACGGGCTTGCGCCAGGAGGTGCTGCTCGATGGTGCGCTGGAAGCTGAACGTGATTACAAACTGGGCCGCCTGGCAGAGCTGGAACTGACGTTCACGGAAAAGGCAGAAGGTGTACTGCTCCTGCTGACCGATGGCGACAAGAGCCTGCAGCTCAGCCTGGAGGCTGGTGGACGCTTCGTAATCAAGTTCGGCAGAAATATTTGTTGCTGATGGAGAACTGACGTTTACCGAGCGCATCTACTGGGAAAATGATGTAAACTGCCGCCTGCTGGCCAAGGCAGCTAATCAGGTTAAGGCTTGGCGGTTGGAGAGCGAAAGCAATCAGTATTGATTCAGAGAAACCTGAAGGGGACGATAATCATGCAAAACATTTTTACGAAAGCTTTACGGAATCCGTTTTATCGGACGGGTTCACTGGAAATTCTCTTATTCTTTGCCGGCTGGGGGATTTGGTGGTCTTTCTTCCAGATTTGGCTGACGACGAAACAGGGCTTTACAGGAGCCCAGGTCGGTACGATTTACACGTTTGGTTCGGCTGTAGCATTGGTACTGATGTTTGTCTATGGTTCATTGCAGGATAAATTGGGGCTGAAAAAACACCTGCTCATTGCGATGGTTGCCTGCCAGGTCTTGTTGGCACCATTCTTTACCTGGGTATATGTGCCCATGCTGGAAAGCAATTTCTATGTCGGCGCCATGGTTGGTGCCGTGTACCTGGCAGTGGCATACCTCGCAGCCTGCCCGGTCTTTGAGGCCGTGACGGAACGACTCAGCCGCCGCTACAGTTTCGAGTATGGACAGGCCCGTGCCTGGGGTTCCTTTGGTTATGCAATGTCGGCCCTTGCCGCAGGTTTCCTCTTTACGATTAATCCGTATCTGGTATTTTGGACCGGTTCAGCGGTATCGGCTGTCCTCTTGGCAGTGCTGCTGCTCATGAAGCCGGAAAACATCGAGTACCCGGACGATT
>CADAAS010000143.1 GCA_902785885.1 Pseudoselenomonas ruminantium | reverse complement strand
CGGCGGCCCCAGCTGTGATGGCATTGATGTGCTGTATCGCGACTTTATGGCACCGGAACTGAAAATCGGAGATAACGTATTGGTGACGGAGATGGGCGCGTATACCAGCGTCAGTGCGACCCGTTTCAATGGCTTTTACCTGGCGCCGACCATTATCTTTGAGCAGCAGCCAGAGTATGAGGCGCGTATTACGGACGATGACGAAATCAAGGATAAGGCGGCAGTATAATGGACATTGCAGAAATCAAGCACATGCTGTTGCATGCGCTGACGGAAGATGAATTGGTGGAGCGTCTGGACAAGGCAAAATCCCAGCAGGAAGTGTATGGCATTTTGCAGGAGCTGTCCTACTTCACCCTGACGATGGAAGAATTCAAACAGGGCATAGAAGCCCTGCAAAACGAAGAAGCATAAACTTAAAAGCTGACAAGTCCCAATTGACCTGTCAGCTTTTATTGCACAAATATTTTTCAGATAAATCAGATTTTGAGGTGGCAAGCATGAATAAACAAGCATGTAATCTTTGTCCGCATCATTGTACTTTGGCAGAAGGACAGGTCGGTTTTTGCCGTACGCGCCACAACGAGGGCGGGCAGATAAAAAGCTTGAATTACGGCAGAGTTACTTCGCTGGCCATTGACCCCATCGAGAAAAAGCCCTTATATCATTTTTATCCGGGCAGCGTGATTCTGTCCCTGGGGAGTTTCGGTTGCAATATGGCCTGCCCTTTTTGCCAGAATCATACGATTTCCCAAGGGGGAGAGCAGGAAGTGCGCTGGCAAATCAGCCCGGAACAGTTGGTAGAATTAGCGCAGGAGACAAGTCAACAACATGGCAGTATCGGCGTGGCCTTTACCTATAACGAGCCATTACTGAGCTATGAATACCTGCGGGATACGCTGCCCTTATTGCATCAGGCAGGACAAAAAGCCGTGCTCGTTACGAATGGACAGGTTGAGGAAGAACCATTGCGGGAATTGCTGCCTTATGTGGATGCCATGAATATCGACCTCAAGACCTTTGCGGACAAAACATATGCCAAACTAGGCGGCAGCCTGCAGGCTGCACAGCGTACAATCCAAATGGCGGCAGAAGCGGGCGTGCATGTGGAAGTGACTACGTTGGTAGTTCCGGGTATAAGCGATGATATAAACGAATTTTGTGCGGAGGTAGATTGGCTGGCAAGTGTCAACAGAGAAATCCCCCTGCATTTGTCACGCTATTTTCCACGGTATCAATATAAAGCACCCGCCACGCAATTGGATAAGCTTTATGAATTGCAAAGAATAGCCCAAAAGAGAATGAAATATGTGTACTTGGGTAATGTTGGCTGACCGGTCAATTTGACCGGTTAACGGCGGGCGGTGTATAATATAGGAGAACAGGAAAAGATATAGGCGTTCATAGTGAAAGAGAGGGATTTCGGATGGAGGCGCTGAAGGACTACCGAAAAAACGAATTGCTGAATGGCGTTGTGTATAATATGAGTCCGGCAAATATTCGTCATATTCGAATACAGGGGCATTTGCACCGGATTATCGGCAATTTCCTGCAAGGGAAGAAATGTATGGTGTTCTCCGAAGCAGAAGTCGTATTTAGCGAACAAAACCATTTGATACCGGACATTAACATCACTTGTGAACGCTCTAAGGTTAAAGATACCTATATTGACGGAGCACCAGACTTTATCGCTGAAATTCTTTCGCCCAGTACCCGCAAACGGGATATGACCGTCAAGAAGGATATTTACGAAAAATTTGGTGTAAAAGAATATTGGATAATCAGCCCCAAAGACGAAGCTATTGAAGTATACAGACTTAATGAGCATGGTGTGTACTATCTTGACAATATCTATACAAACTTCAGCGAAAATGAGTGGGCACGTTTAACAGCAGAAGAAAGAGCTGAACAAAAACTGTCCTTGAAAGTGAGTTTGTATGATGATTTGGAGATTCAGTTAAAGGATATTTTTGCTGATTGAACCCTTAGAAACATTTTTAGGCGAGAATAGAGCAGAGTGAGACACTAGCCGTTGACGGGGCAATTTGACCGGTCAACGGCTAGTGCTATATAATTATTGTGATAGTAGAAAGCCGCTAGAGTGATGAACCGTTGCAGGTAGAGCCATGGATACAGTGAAGTACTACATTTGAAATTTTGGCAGCGAATTACGGGAAATGAGGTGTTGACTATGAATCAAGATAGCATGGAATTTGTAGTTTACATGATTCACGCTTGTGCTAACAAATGGAACCTTTCGCCCAAGCAGGTTTATCATAAATTGCAGGAGACTGGTTGTATTAATGAATATCTTGTGCCTAATTATGATATTCTCCATACGCAGGGCAGTGGCTATTTGGTGGATGATATTAAAGAATACTTGCGGATAAGAGGTGTGGAGGTATGATCGTCTATCACGGTTCGACAGAGATAATCCAAAAGCCGGATGTGTTACATTCCTACCGATTGCTGGATTTTGGTCAGGGATTTTATGTAACTACGGTTAAGGAACAGGCTATGCGTTGGGCACGGCGTAAGGCAGGTTTGCAAAAGGATAAATCAGCTGTGGTGAATTGCTATCAGATGGCTGATAACTATTGATAAACTACTGATTTATGATTCATACTTTGAGGTGTAAGCCATGGACGAAAATGTTTTGGAACAGGTCTATCAAGAAAAACTGGAAGAACGTATTATTGCGCAGCTGGCTAAGGTGAAGGCAATACCACTGGAAAAAGCCATGCACATATATTACGGCAGCGAGTTGGCCGATAAAATTCATAATGGCATGGAGGGGATTCAGTATTTGGACTATCGGGTTTTGACACAGATACTGGAAGAAACGGAACTTGAAAGACTTTTGGATAATTGACCACTCAGTTGCCCTTTTATTATCCAATGATGCAGCCTTCGGGCTGCTTTTTTCATGCCTGTTGTACCATACATATCTTCAAATAACATTAATAAACTGCATTTAACGTGAAATTTTATCCATATAACGGCAAAAGAGAGTTTGTACCTGGCAATTCCCGCTAAAATGAAATGGGGGGATGAAAATGGATGATGTGCAAGAAATAACGCTGCAATACTATAATGACAATGCAGCAGAATTTGTCAGCCAAACCCAGCAGGTGGATTTTACGGGAATTCAGCAGGCGTTTCTAAGGCGTATTCCTGTTGGGGGGCACATATTGGATTTTGGCTGTGGCTCCGGGCGGGACAGCTATTATTTCCTTTCACGGGGATTTCGCGTAACCGCATTAGATGGAGCCGAGAACCTGGCCTCACTGGCAGAAGATTATATTCATCAGCAGGTGGTCAGACAGTCCTTTGCTGACTTTGCGGAAATTGATGCTTATGATGGGATATGGGCCTGTGCTTCCTTGCTGCATTTGCCTTGGAAAACATTAAGGCAGGTTGTGCAGAATTTGGCGGCTGGTTTGCATAGCAAGGGGATATTCTATGCTTCGTTCAAATATGGTGACTTTTCCGGGATGCGGCATGGTCGTTATTTTACCGATTTGACAGAAGAACGCTGGCAATTGCTGACGGAAGGTATTGCATGGGAAACGTTGAACCTATGGGTGACGGGAGATGTAAGGGAAGGGCGGTCAGGTGAGCAATGGCTGAATATACTGTGCAAAAAGCGCTAGGGAAAGCAGCGGATAAGAACTCGGCAGTTTTTACTGGCGATGCTGGAAAGCAGCTGTTTCCCGCTTTGCGAAAACTGGCAATTAAGGCGGTTCGCATTGAGATTATGGTCGCTTATACAAGAGAATCTGGCGTGCGATTGATGTTGCCTGTGCTGTTGGAAGCCGTGAAAAATGGTGCGGCTGTCACGTTGCTGACGGGCACGGATTTTAACCTGACTGAGCCGCAGGCCTTGTATTTATTGCGCTACTATCTGGGCGATAAGGTGGAATTGCGCTTTTATAAGGATGAATCGCGTAACTTTCATCCGAAAGCGTACTTCCTGCATTTTGATACGCATAGTTATTTGTTCGTTGGTTCGTCCAATCTATCTGCCAGCGCATTAGGCGGGGCAGTGGAGTGGAATTATCGCTTGGACAGTCGGGATAATCCTCAGGAATATCAGGAGTTTTATCGGACCTTTCAACATATCTATGACAATCATTCTATATTGGTTGATGAGGATAAATTACGTCAGTATGCCAGAACTTGGCAAAAATCGCCGTTATTATCAGCAGGAGGAAAACTTGCTGACCATGCAGAAATTCAGCCACGCGGTGCGCAGATTGAAGCGCTTTACTACTTGAATAAAACACGGTCAGAGGGAGCTGATAAGGCACTTATTCATGCGGCTACGGGGATTGGCAAGACCTATCTGGCGGCTTTTGATTCTGCGCCTTACGCCAAAGTGCTCTTTATTGCCCATCGTGAGGAAATTTTGCGGCAGGCCGCTGTAGCTTTTCAACATGTACGCGGCTCGACTGATTATGGCTTTTTTACCGGCAAAATAAAGCAAACAGACAAAAAAATGCTGTTTGCTTCCGTGGAAACATTGGGGCAGGAAAAATATTTGCACCCGGATTATTTTGCGGCGGATTACTTTGATTACATTGTCATAGATGAATTTCATCATGCAGTGAGCAGTCAGTACCAAAATATCCTGCGGTATTTCCAGCCTAAATTCCTGTTGGGGCTGACCGCAACGACTGAACGCTTGGATGGGCGGAATATCTACGCGTTATGCGATTACAATGTCCCTTTTGAATTATCCTTGTTTGAAGCGATTAATCGCGGTATGCTGGTGCCTTTTCGCTACTATGGCATATATGATGATACGGATTATAAATCCCTGCGTCCGGTGGCAGGAACTTATGCTGCCGGCGATTTGAATTGTATTTATCTGGATAATATCCGGCGGATGAAAAATATCCTAAGTCATTATCGAAAATATCGTTCGCAACGTGCACTGGGGTTCTGTGCAACGTGTGAACATGCAGAAAGCATGGCGGATTTTTTTGTAAAACAGGGAATTAAAGCGGCGGCAGTATACAGCAATGCGCAGGGAAAATATGCAGAGGCAAGGAGTAAGGCTGTAGAACGATTGGTTGCAGGCGATTTGCAGGTAATTTTTGCCGTAGATATGTTTAATGAAGGTGTAGATATCCCTGCCTTGGATATGGTCATGTTCCTGCGGCCAACAGAATCGCCTACCGTCTTTGTACAGCAGTTTGGCCGTGGCCTGCGGTTATATCCGGGCAAGGAATATTTGGTTGTGCTGGACTTCATTGGCAATTATCATAATGCCGGACTGGTAAAGGGATTGCTTTGCGGCGAGGAAAGAGCCTCTTATGGAGAACATGATGCGATAGCGGCGCCGGCTAACTGCTATGTTGATTTCGACTTGCGGCTGCTTGATCTCTTTGCGCAAATGGAAAAAGGACGGCAGCCTTTGCGTGTGGCTATCCGGGAGGAATACTATCGCATCAAACAACTGTTGGGCAAGCGCCCTTCCAGAATGGAACTCTTTGTCAATATGACGGCATCTGTATACGAACAATGCCTGAAACACCCCAAGGAAAGTCCGTTCAAACGTTATCTGATGTTTTTGGCAGGGCTCAATGAACTTACGACTGCAGAGCAAGCACTCCAAGGTACTGTGGCAGAGGAATTTCTGCAGGAAATGGTGAATACGGCAATGACGAAGGTATATAAGATGCCTGTGTTACTAGCGTTGCAGGAGAAACGCTGTCTAAAAGCCAGGATTAGCTACGCCGATATATTACCGGTGTGGAAGGATTTCTTCGCACATGGTCGAAACTGGCAGGATTTGCCGCATGTAGGAAGCTTCCAAGATTATCAAAAGCTCACGGATTCCTGGCATTTGACGAAAATTAAAAAAATGCCGGTGCGATTCCTGCAAAGCGCTTTTTTACAAAGCCGGGGTGAGTGGGCTTTGGTATTTTGTGAAGCGATGGAACCATACTTAGACAATGAAGTGGTAGTAAGTCATTTTCAGGACATTGTGGAATACCGAGCCAAGGATTACTACAGACGGCGATATCTTATACAAGCAGAAAAATAACGGCAGCGTGCCCTGACGATTGCGTCACAGGCACGCTGCCGTTTTTATTCTTTTTTGGACAAGGCTACGATGGCATCGATGATGTCCTTTGATTTTTCATCTAGGTGTGGGTATTCAGCAATTAAAGAAGATAACCGGCTGTC
>CADAAS010000142.1 GCA_902785885.1 Pseudoselenomonas ruminantium | reverse complement strand
GAGATGTTTGACAAGTATGAAGCCGAAGCTGTCCGCGTAATCGCTGAAGGCTATGTACATCCGGCTTATGACTATGTGCTCAAGTGCTCCCATACCTTCAACCTGCTGGATGCGCGCGGTGCTATCTCCGTGTCCCAGCGTACGGCATTTATCGGTCGCGTGCGCAAGCTGGCACGTCTCTGCGCCGAATGTTATCTGAAACAGCGTGAGGAATTAGGCTATCCAATGCTGCACAGGGGGGAGAAATAATGAGCAAGGATTTACTGTTAGAAATCGGCACGGAAGAAGTACCGGCACATGTCATGCCGGGCATCCTTGCCCAGTTGAAGGAAAATGCGGCTAAGGCATTTGCAGACAACCGCATTGCCTGCGGGGAAATCCGCACCATTGGTACGCCACGCCGCACGGCTCTCCTGGTCAAAGACCTCGCTGAAAAGCAGGAAGATGTGGAAAGCGAAAACCGTGGCCCGTCCGCAGCCATCGCTTTTGATGCTGACGGCAACCCGACCAAGGCTGCTCAGGGCTTTGCCCGTGGTCAGGGCATTGACCCGAAAGACCTCGTGGAAAAAGACGGCTATGTTTATGCCATGGTACATGAAAAGGGCAAGGAAACGGCCGAGCTGCTGCAGACCATTCTGCCGGAACTCATCTGCGGCCTGAACTTCCCGAACAATATGCGTTGGCGCGACCTGGACTTCAAGTTCATCCGTCCGCTGCGCTGGATTGTAGCCCTCTATGATGCAGAAGTTGTGCCCTTCGAGGTTGCCGAGGTTAAATCCGGCAAGGTTTCCCGTGGGCATCGCTTTCTGTCCCAGGGCGATTTCACCATCAACAGCGCTGCTGAATACGAAAAGGCCTGCGAAGAAAACTTCGTCATCGTTGACCAGGAAAAGCGCAAGGCCATGATTCGTGAGCAGATTGCGGAAGTGGCCGAAAAGAACGGCGGCAAGGCGGAAATCACCGAAGACCTGCTCGAAGAAGTGCTCTACCTCGTCGAATATCCGACGGCCCTGTGCGGCAAGTTCGAGGAAAAATATCTGGAACTGCCGCCGGAAACGGTTATTACGCCGATGCGCGACCATCAGCGTTATTTCCCGGTCAAGGCTGCAGACGGCAAGCTCCTGCCGCTCTTTATCACGGTGCGCAATGGTGGCAGCGAATACCTCGAAACCGTGCAGCACGGCAATGAGCGTGTACTGCGCGCCCGCCTGGCTGACGCGCAGTTCTTCTTTGACGAAGACCGCAAGAAGAGCCTCGAAGAACACCGCGAAAAACTCAAGACGGTTGTATTCCAGCAGGGCCTCGGCACGATGTACGAAAAATCCGAACGCCTTGTGGAACTGGCCGGCTTTATCGCCGACGAAATCGGTGCTGACGAAAAGGCACATAAGCATGCCAAGCGCGCAGCCCTTCTGTCCAAGGCTGACCTCGTAACCGGCATGGTAACCGAGTTCACGGAACTGCAGGGCATTATGGGCCGTGAATATGCTAAGCTTGATGGCGAATGCGAAAACGTGGCCATTGCCATTGACGAGCACTATATGCCGCGCTTCGCCGGTGACAACCAGCCGCAGACGGAAGCCGGCCGTATCGTGAGCATGGCCGATAAGATTGATACCATCGTGGGCACCTTCTCCCGCGGCAAGATTCCGACAGGCTCCCAGGACCCGTTTGCCCTGCGCCGTCAGGCTCTCGGCCTTGTGAACATGCTGATTGAAGCCAAGTGGGACGTAAGCCTGTCCAAGGTCGTGGATAAATCCATGGACCTCTATGGTCTGACGGATGAGGCTGTCCGCACGAAGATGCAGTCGGATGTGGCCGACTTCATGCGCCTGCGCCTCAAGAACGTGCTCGAATCTGTCCGCTATGATGTGGTGGATGCGGTGCTCGAAAACGTAGACGATATCTATGCGGTCAGCCTGCGTGCTGCTGCTGTGGCCAAGTTCGTGGAAACGGCTGATGCTGCTGCCAACATCCAGGCCTTTGTCCGTGCATCCAATCTGGCGAAAAAAGCCGAAGCAACGGAAATCAAGGAAAACGTCTTTGTGGCTGATGAAGAAAAAGCCCTCTATGATGTTTACAAATCCACGAGCAGCGCTGTTGCCAGCCTCGTAGATGGTGAGGATTACGTTGGTGCCATTGATGCCTTGAAGGAACTGGCCAAACCCATCGATGCCTTCTTCGATGCCGTAATGGTTATGGATAAGGACGAAGCGGTTAAGAATAACCGCCTGGCTCTGCTCCATGCCCTTGATGCTTTGGTTAACAAAGTGGCTGATTTTAGCAAAATCGTACTGTAATTTCATAATATGTCTTTTCACCGCGTACACATTAAGGAAATGTGTACGCGGTGATTTTTTATTACCTGTAATCGTTCACTGAGAAAAAACATTTTTACATTTTACTCTTGCAAAAGTGTAAAGTATAGTATATACTAACAGATGTATCATAAGGGTGAACGCACTTATCGTAATACAAGATTTTTAATGAAGGAGGATGATTAGCATGTTTAGGAAAGTCGGCAAAAAGTATATGGAAACTGCCCTTATCAAGCTAATCGCGGTAGGTTTAATTATTGGTATTGTCATTGCCCTGGCGGCGCCGGGGATGGTGCCCCTGGTGGCAATTTTTGGTGACTTGTTTGTCCGGGCGTTGAAAGGTGTGGCTCCGGTATTGGTGTTCGTGCTCGTTATGAATGCCATGGCGCAGAAAAATGCGGATGCCAGTGCGTCCATGCGGCCAATTGTCAAGCTTTATGTATTTGCTACGTTTTTTGCCTCGCTGGTGGCGGTGGCTTATTCCTTTGCCTTCCCGACCACGCTGCATTTGCAGCTGGCAGATGCGAAACTCACGCCGCCGAGTGGTATTTTGGAAGTTCTGCACAACCTCGTGCTCAACGTAGTGGATAATCCCATTCATGCCATTGCCAGCGCCAATTACATCGGCATTCTGGCCTGGGGCGTGTTGACGGGCCTTGCCCTGCATCATGCTTCGGATGGCACGAAGGAAACGCTCAATGATTTTGCCAAGGCTGTGACGAAGCTCGTGCAGTGGGTTATTCGCCTGGCACCTTTCGGGATTATGGGCTTGGTGGCTGATGCAATCGGCACCAATGGTGCTGATGCCATTATGGGGTACTTCCATTTGCTGGCGGTGCTTTTGGGGGCGTTCTTCTCCGTAGCGCTCATCATGAATCCGCTGATTGTTTATCTGCACATTCATCGCAATCCTTATCCGCTGGTGCTCACGACTTTGCGGGAAAGCGGCATCTATGCGTTCTTCACGAGAAGTTCGGCAGCCAATATCCCTGTGAATATGGATTTGTGCGCACGTTTGGGGCTCAATAAGGATACCTATTCCATTTCCATTCCTCTTGGTGCAACCATTAACATGAGTGGTGCGGCCATCACCATTGCGGTGTTGTCCCTGGCTTGTGCGCATACGCTGGGCATTGACGTTGACCTGCCCACGGCATTGCTCTTGTGCATCATTGCCACGGTCGGCGCCTGCGGTGCCTCCGGTGTGGCGGGCGGCTCCCTGCTGCTTATCCCGGTGGCCTGCTCCTCGTTTGGTATCAGCAATGATATCGCCATGCAGGTGGTTGGTGTTGGTTTTATCATTGGCGTGTTGCAGGATTCCTGCGAAACGGCCCTCAACAGTTCCAGTGACGTTTTGTTTACGGCTACGGCGGAACTGACGCAGAAGGCCAAAGAGGGGACGCTGACGGAAGCGGATTTGGTGACCAAGAATTAAATTCGGTTTGGGTTAGGTTTAGGTTTACATCGATATGCTAAGACGCCCGGCGGCTGATAATACTTTCCCTTTGCTTAGGCAGGCTTGCCTAACGCGACGGGAAAGCATCATCAGCCGCCGGGCTTAGTCATACATTACAATGAGGAAGTAAGGCGCCCGTGGGGGCTGGTAATATTTTCCTTCGCCATATATTAACATTGTAATGCTAAGGCGCCCGCGGGAATGGCAATAGTTTTCCTTCGCCATAGACAGGCTTGTCAAAAGCTGCGGAAAACTATCACCAGTCCCGCGGGCTTACTGCGTATATACGTGATCTATGCATTCTAAGACGCGCATTGTTGTATGGGTTACATTGAAGTGTTAAGTTTAGGAATGGAAGTGAGGCGGGAGGGGGAGGCAATGACTTTCGGCAGCGTTTGACAAGCTTGTCTAAGCAGGCGAAAGTTATTGCCTCCCACTCCCGCCGCCTGTTACATCGAAAATTTTCTTAAAATCAAGGCTGACAAATACTGCCTGTAGGATGTATAATAAAAGAAAATTCCATCACATGTGGACAAAGAGGGCGAAATTATGAAGCTTCGACTTGAGAAATGGCACAGGCCATTGGCTGGTTGTGGTTTGGTTCTTTTGTTGGCGGTTTTAGCAGGGGCTTGGTATGCTGATGAGGCAGAAAAGCCCCCGCTTGTGCTGCAGGCAGGTGAAGCGGGGAAAGTGGTGCAGGAGGATTCTTTGCCCATTAGTGGCTTGCAGGAGGCCAATGAACATAAGGAGTTGCGCAATCCGTTTTCTTTGCTCCATGAAACGGAACAGGAAAGTGAGCATATGGCATTGCCTGCTAAACAGCCAACGGAGAATGGAAAGGTAAAAATGGACAAGCCGCCGGCAGTTTCGCCTGCTGCGCAGAATGGTTCGCAAAAGCCGGTCGGCAATGAACAGGCGATAAGCTTGTGCGGTATTGTGGAAGGCGGTGGCCAGCGGCTGGCTTTGCTAAAGGTCGGCAACAATACGGCAACTGCTGGCTTGGGGGAAATGGTTTTGGATTGGCAGGTGACCGGCATAAGTGCTGTTGCGGTTACGGTGGAGCGTTCCGGGCAGGTGCAGGTTTTGCCGCTGGTGATGAATGGGGAAGCGGGGGCGAAATGAGATGGGGAAGAGAAGTCTTTGTCTGTTGATGATGGTCGTTCTGATTTTGTGGGGAGAACTGCAGGTCAGTGCTTCTCCTGTGCGGTTGCAGGTGCAGAATGCACCGACAGGTGCGGTGCTGATGTCTGTTGCGCGCTTAGGCGGTTTTAATCTGTTATTGTCCGATGGCATCGGGGGAACGGTGACGGTCAATGTGCAGGAGGAGCCGCAGAAAATTCTGGAATTATTGTCGGCATCTCAAGGGCTGCTGTTGGAGCGATATGGAAATGTCTACTTGGTGACTGCGCCGGATAAAAGCAATGCTCTGCGGCGGGTACATAGTTATCAGGCAAAGTATGCCCGACCGGCTGATTTGGCGAAAATTGCAAATTTATCTTTGGGAGAAGCAGGAAAAAAGTCCCAGTTGACGAAAGATAGTAATAATGTGGAACCAACTGCAAAAAAACAATTGCTGGCAAAATCGGAGTCTGTGAATCTGCCATCCCGGGTGCTGGTGGATGAATCTGCCGGCAAAGTGATTTTTTATGGTACAGATGCTGAGGCGCAGCGGGTGCAGGAGGCTTTGCAGCAGGTGGATATTCCTGCCAAGCAGGTCAGCATTGAAGCCAAGGTAGTGGCCTTATCCAAGAACGCCGCCAAAAACTTAGGCGTGGAGTGGGAATGGTCGAAATTGCCACAGTACCCGGAAAGACGCAAGACCTACCATCATGAGGGCAAGGAAAATGAGCGGGTGGATTATGAGGTGCGCCGTTCTTATGGCGGTAAGTCAGAATCCATTCCGGGCATTATTCAATTTGGTCATGGCCCGGAGGGGCAGCCTTTTGAATTTTATTTCAGCGCAAAATTGAATGCCTTGGTATCGGACGGCAAGGCCAAGATTCTGGCTCGGCCGAACATTACCACGATTCAGGGACATGAGGCCGTCATCAATATTGGTGGTGATGTGCCGGTGCCTACGCAGACGGTGACGGAAACAGCTACGACCAATACGGTAACGTATCGGCAGGCGGGCATTATTTTGCGTTGCACGCCCAGGGTAAACGCCGAAGGGCAGATTACCGCAGAGGTGCATACGGAAGTCAGTACGCCGGAATTTGTGACGGATTTGAAGGCGTATCGTTTTCAGCGCCGCAGTGCCGATACCATGGTGCGGCTGCAGGACGGGGAAACCATGGTGATTGGCGGTTTGATTGGCAGTGAGGAATCCCACAGTTTAAGCAAGGTGCCATTTTTAGGCGATTTGCCCATTTTAGGGGCATTTTTCAAAAGTGTACGGCATAGCCATACGGAGTCGGAAGTCATGATTTTCCTGAAAGCGCATGTGCTATGAGGTTATAGATTAGATAAAGGAGAAACGAGTATGGCGATTAAAATTTTGATAGCAGACGACCATGCGCTTCTACGACAGGGAATAAAGCGAGTGCTTAATTTTGAGGATGGCTTTGAGGTTATCGGCGAGGCTGAGGATGGGCAGGAAGCTGTGGCCCGGACACTTATGCTGCAACCAGATGTACTGCTTTTGGATATCAATATGCCGGGGCTTAGCGGTTTAGAGGTGGTTAAACAGCTCAAGCAGGCGGATTGTGAAACGCGGGTTATTGCGCTGACAATTCACGACAGCGATAACTACGTTTTGGAAATGCTGAAAAACGGAGCATTGGGTTATCTTTTAAAAGATGTGGAACCGGCGGTGCTCATCAAGGCGATTCATGTGGTCAACGGCGGTGATGCCTTTGTTTATCCGGAACTGGCGGAGCGGCTCTTTGGCAGCGCCACGGTGACGGATGATGTGGAGAGCAGGGCAAAGGAAATGCTCGATGAAAGCCGCGGCGAGCGCCTGACTTCGCGGGAGATGGATGTGCTCGAATGTGTAGCCAAGGGCTTTTCCAATCAGGATATCGCCAAGGCGCTGGGGCTTAGCGAAAAGACGGTCAAGAACCATATGACCCGCGTCCTGCGCAAGTTAAAAGTTGAAGATAGGACGCAGGCCTTGGTCTATGTGCTCAAGAATAAAATCATATCTTTGGAATAAGTCTTTTCTTGTAAAAAACTCCAAAAGCAGAAGTCTAAAATTTATGGATTTCTGCTTTTTTTTCATGTATGGATAAGGTATAATAGATTATAGTAGAAAGATGAATCCGATTCGTAATTGAGAGGTATTCACAAAAAACAAGTGGAAGGTGATTCGGTGCTTTATCCGCTGAATTTGGAACTGGCGGGCAAAAGCTGTGTGGTCGTGGGCGGCGGGCAGGTCGCCTATCGGAAAGTCCGGGGACTTTTAGCCGCGGAAGCGCAGGTGACTGTGATTGCGCCAATGGTGACGGACGATTTGCGGAAGTTGGCAGAGTCGGGTCGGCTCAAATGGGTGAAGCAGGCGTTTAAGGCCGGGATGTTGAAAGAGCTGCGCCCGCTATTGGTGTTTGTCACAGCGGATAATCCGGCAGCTAATGCCGCGGCTATTGCCGAAGCCAAGGAGTTAGGGGCTTTGGTCAATGCGGCAACCGACCCGGAGCAGACGGATTTTTCCGTGCCTTCCAAGGTTCAGCGGGGGAATTTTTTGCTGACGGTTTCCACCGGCGGCGGCAGCCCTGCCCTTTCCCGGCTCCTGCGTGAGCGGCTGGAGCGTGAGTACCCGGATAGTTTTGGGCAGTTTTTGGAACGGTTAATGGTATTGCGGGATGAAATCAAGGCCATGCCGGGCGGCAGCCGGGAACATGAACGGCTGTGGCGGCAGAGCCTTAACCAAGGGATTATTGATTTAGTGAGAGTGGGTCATTTAGACCAGGCGGAGGAAGAAGTAAGAAATGGAATTGCTAATGCTGGGATTAAATCACAAGACAGCACCTGTTGATGTGCGGGAAAGATTTTCCATCCCCAAGGCGGCGGTGAAAAATGGCCATGCGAATCTGGGAACTTATGAGGGGATTTTGGAAGCGGTTGTCCTCTCCACCTGCAACCGCAGTGAAATGTATGCGGTGGTGGATGATGCAGAGCGGGATTTAGCCACGTTGAAACAGTTCCTCTTTGACCTGACGGGGAATGAGGAAGATATTGACGAATATCTCTATCACTATGCGGATGAAGCCTGCATTGACCATCTGTTCCGTGTGGCATCGAGCCTTGACTCGCTGGTGCTTGGCGAAGGACAGATTCTTTCCCAGGTCAAGGAAGCCTATGCTATGGGACGGGAAGCCGGCACCACGAGCACGGTATTAAATACCCTTTTCCATCGGGCGATTGCCACGGGCAAGCGGGTGCGTACGGAAACCCGCATTCAGTTTAATTCCGTGTCGGTAAGTTATGCCGCAGTGGAACTAGCGCGTGAAGCACTGGGCGAACTGCATGAAGCCAGTGCCCTGATTTTCGGTGCCGGCAAGATGGCAGAACTTACGGCACAGCATTTAATCTCCCGCGGCGTAAAGAAAATCTATGTGGCCAACCGCCATATTGAGCGGGCACAGCTTTTGGCCGAGCAGTTTAATGGCGAGGCGGTTCCCTTCAAGGAGGCCATGAAGCGGGCAGTGGATGTGGATGTAATCGTGACCTCCACGGGCGCGCCGCATTATGTGATCAAGCCTTGGGAAACACGCCAGCTTATGAGCAAGCGAAAAGGCAGGCCGTTATTCCTGATTGATATTGCCGTTCCGCGCGATGTTGACCCTGAAGTGGGCGATATCAAGGGCGTAACGCTCTACAATATCGACGCCTTGGAAGAAGTGGTCGATGAACATATCGAGGAACGCCGTCAGGAAGCCAAACAGGCGGAAAAAATCGTAGCCGAAGAAGTGGCATCCATTGAGGAAAAATTCCAGTACCTCTCGTTCCGTCCCTTGATGGCACTGCTCTCTGACCGCTGTGAGCGCATCCGCCAGCGGGAGGTCAAGCGGGTCAGCTCCAAACTGCCGGAGCTTACGGAGGAGGAATGGCGGCAGGTGGAACACATGAGCCGCATGATTGTGCGCAAGATTCTGCGCATGCCCATGATGAAGCTCAATTCTGCCGCTGGCACGGAAAACGAGCAGTTCTATATCGACGCCATGCGGACGCTATTCAAACTTGATACGATAGGAGAGACAGCAACCAGTGAAGAAAGACACAATCGTTATCGGTACGCGCAGCAGTAAGCTTGCTCTCTGGCAGGCAGAATACGTAAAAAGCCGTTTGGAAGAAGAATATCCCGGCCTTAAAGTCGAACTCAAATTAATGACCACCAAGGGGGATAAGATTCTCGATGCCCCCTTGGCCAAAATCGGTGGCAAGGGCCTCTTTACCAAAGAACTCGAAATGGATATGCTCTCGGGCGGCATTGACCTGGCGGTGCATAGCCTCAAGGATATGCCGACAGAGCTGCCCGAAGGCCTTACGCTTGCCGCGATTACCAAACGCTTTGACCCCGGTGATGCCGTGGTCAGCCCGAAATTTAAGACATTTGCAGCGTTGCCTTGTGGCGCAAAAGTAGGTACATCGAGCCTGCGCCGCAAGGCACAGCTTTTGCATGCCCGTCCGGACCTCAACATCTGTGACCTGCGGGGCAATGTGAATACGCGGCTGGCCAAACTCGAAAGTGAAAACTTCGATGCCATCATTCTCGCCGTGGTAGGACTCAAGCGCCTGGGCTTTGGTGAGCGCATTACGGAAGTCCTGCCCCGCGATATGGTGCTGCCTGCCGTAGGGCAGGGGGCGCTGGCCATTGAAACCCGCGAGGATGATGCGGAGATGCGCGAAATGCTCGCGTTCCTCAATGACGAAGCAACGGTGCATTGTGCCAAGGCAGAACGTGCCTTCTTGGGCAGGGTCGAGGGCGGCTGTCAGGTGCCGGTCGGCGTTTACGCCGTGCCTGCTGACAATGACGAAATACAGGTAGAAGCCGTAATCGCCTCCTTGGACGGTCAGCGCCTTTACCGCGATAAACTCAGCGGCAAGGCTAGTGAGGCGGAAAAACTGGGCGTAACGCTGGCCGAAAAACTCCTCGTCGCCGGCGGGCAGGAAATCCTGCAGGAACTTGGTTTGTTGCAGAATAAATAAGACAGAAAAGGGATGACATATATGGCAGGAATGGTTTATTTAGTAGGTGCAGGCCCCGGAGATTACCGGCTTATCAGCATGAAGGCAGTGGATTGCCTCAAGATGGCAGACGTCGTTGTCTATGACCGTCTGGCTGATGACCGCATTTTGCGCTGGGCGCCGGAAGATGCCGAATACATTTATGTGGGCAAGGCATCGAGCAACCATACCATGAAACAGGAAGACATCAACCAGCTGTTGGTGGACAAGGCCAAAGAGGGCAAATGCGTCGTGCGCCTCAAAGGCGGCGACCCC
>CADAAS010000141.1 GCA_902785885.1 Pseudoselenomonas ruminantium | reverse complement strand
TCAGTTTATTCATGCGTCCTCCAGCCGTGGGGTCAGCGTAGCATCCTTGGACAGCTCCTATTGGAGCAATTGCTATGTTGGTGCCCGCCGGATGATGTGATGACATTTTAGGGAGAGGCGCAGCCTCTCCTATTTTTCTTTTCCGGAGGTGAAAGGAAATGGGGGATTTATTCGTCGTGTTGCTTATCTTTTTGGTTTATGCCTATTCTGTTTGGGAAGAAATGTTTGGCAATTAAGAAGAATATTTTGTGAAGTTAGCAGGAATTTGTCTTAGGTTAGCGAAATACTCATATTAGAAAGATCCTGTAAACGACTATACAGGCAAGCTGATTATAAACGATAGGAGTGACCACAATGGCAAAAGTTAGGATTCTCAACATGATGTTCTATGGTTTCCACGGTGTTTATGAGTATGAACGTGAGCAGGGGCAGAAATTCTTCATTGATGTAGAAATCGAAACCCAGGATGACAAACTGGTGGAAACGGATGACTTGAAAGACGGCGTAGATACGGCAGCAGTCTATGATATCGTCAAGGATATCACAGAAAATAAACGCTATACCATGCTGGGCACTCTGTCTGCAGCTATCGGCGATAAGCTGTTGGCTAAATATCCGCATTTCAAAACTGCTACGGCGCGTATTCGCAAGCCGTCTGTTCCCATTTCCGGCCCCATTGATTATGTAGAGGTCGAAGTGGTTCGTCATCAGAAATAAATATAAGTACGAGGTCATCAGCCCGTTTGTCAGCTGATGGCCTTGTTTTATGTAATCATTGCCAAAAATAGCTATCTTTTATATAATTAATGTAGCTTTGAATGAGAGAAAGGATGCAGATAGAATGGCAGCAGACAAAGATAAAGTTGGACGCATTACCGAGGATGACAGCAAGAAAGCAGCTCTGGCCAATGCGCTGAAAAAGATTGAGAAGGATTTTGGCAAGGGCTCGATTATGCGTTTGGGCGATGCCCGTGCGCAGATGAATGTGGAGGTTATCCCCACAGGCATCCTGCCGATTGATATTGCCTTGGGGACGGGCGGCATTCCGCGTGGCCGTATCATTGAGATTTATGGCCCGGAATCTTCCGGCAAGACGACCGTAACCCTGCATATGATTGCGGAAGCCCAGAAAAACGGCGGCATTGCGGCCTTCATTGATGCCGAACATGCCTTGGACCCTGTATATGCGCAGAAATTGGGCGTAGATATTGATGAACTTTTGATTTCCCAGCCGGATACCGGTGAACAGGCACTCGACATCGTGGATGCTTTGGTACGCAGCGGCGCCATTGATATTATCGTCGTGGACTCCGTTGCCGCATTGGTACCGAAAGCGGAAATCGACGGGGAAATGGGCGACAGCCATGTTGGCCTGCATGCCCGCCTGATGAGCCAGGCCATGCGTAAGCTGACCGGTGTCATCAATAAGTCCCAGACCGTGGCAATCTTCATCAACCAGATTCGTGAAAAGGTTGGCGTGACGTATGGCAATCCGGAAGTGACCACCGGCGGCCGTGCACTGAAGTTCTATTCCTCCGTACGCATGGAAGTGCGCAAGGGCGAAAAGATTACGCAAGGCGCTGATGTGGTCGGCAACCGCACGAAGGTCAAGATTGTCAAGAACAAGATTGCGCCGCCGTTCAAGACAGCTGAATTTGATATCGTGTATGGCGAAGGCGTTTCCCGTCTGGGCACCCTTATCGACATGGGCGTGGAACTGGAAATCGTGGACAAGAGCGGTGCCTGGTACTCTTATGAAGGCAATCGCTTAGGACAGGGCAAGGAAAAGGCCAAAGCAGTTTTGGAAGAAAATCCCGCTATGGTGGAAGAAATCGAGCGCAAGGTGCGCGAAAAGCTGGTCAACGATGCTGATGCGCTGGAAAAGGCCTCACCCACAGAGGCCAGCGATGATATCGACGAGGATTAATCCATGTGGGGGAATCCAAACTATGGGCAGGCTAAGCGCAAGCCGGTAAAGCCTGCCCTGGTAACTGCCGTGGATATGTTGGCCCGTCAGGAGTACAGTGAAAACCGCCTGTTTGAAAAACTTATCGCCAAGGGCTATGAGGAGGATGAAGCCTCGGCAGCCATTGCCCGCTTGCAGGAAAAGCATTATCTGAATGATGCGGAATCCTGCCCGCGGCGGTTTAACTATCTCTACACGGACAGCAGTTATTCTGTGCGGCAGATTTGCGAAAAACTCAAGCAGAAGGGCTATCCGTCTGCACTCGTCAAGTCATGTATTCCCGATGACCGGGAAATGGTGGGCGAGCGTGAATACGAAAAAGCCCTCCGGGTACTCACGAGCAAGTATAAGCGCAGCCAAGACAAGCAGAAATTAATGGCAGCGCTGTTTCGGCGCGGCTATCAGAGTTCGGCCATCTATCGGGCGGTCAATGAATTTTTAGCCGATACGGAAGACGAATAAATAAAAATAAGGCCCTTGTACGATGATGTACAAGGGCCTTACTTTTGTTGCTATATATGCAGGGAATCAGTTTTCGCCTTTTTCAGCCTTGGAAAGTTTTGCGCAAGCAGCAGCGATACGGTCGATAAAATCATATTCCATGGAAGTAGCTTCAAAAGCTTCAGCAAATTCACGGCTGCCCAGTTTCTGGTCAAGAATCTTTTCGCAATCACGCATGGTTGTTTTCACCTCCGAAAAATTAATGGTACGTCTTAGTACCTGCTAACAGAAATATATTATAGCAGGTACTAAAAAAATTGCAAGAGGTTTTGATAAAAAAATCCATATAAAATATTAATGTGTTATAAAAAATACTAATAACAAAAAAGCGCCCTTGCGGACGCTTTTTCTGTTATTAAGCCAAGTACATGCTTTCGCTGATGGTGTTGGCGAGTTCTTCTTCGTTCATATCCTTGGTATCTTTCGGGGCTGCTTCATAGGCATCCATGCGTTTCTTGATGAACTGGGTGTCGATGTTGCCCGTACGGAAGTAGGTATCCTTGAGGATTTTCTTGTGCAGGGAAACGGTGGTCTTTACGCCGTCAATGCGGAATTCCTTGAGGGCACGTTCCATGATTTTGATGGCGTCGCCACGGGTGCGGCCATGAACGATGATTTTGGCAATCATGGAATCGTAGTACGGCTCGATGGACAGGCCTGCTGTTACGCCGGAGTCGAAGCGGACGCGGGGGCCGCTGGGTTCGTGCAGGAAGGTAATCTGTCCCGGGCAGGGCATGAAGTTGTTGTCCGGGTCTTCGGCGTTGATGCGGCACTCGATGGCATGGCCGGCGAAGTTTACATCTTCCTGGGTGATTTCCAGTGCCTCGCCAGCGGCAATGCGAATCTGGGTGCGTACGAGGTCAATGCCCGTAACGGCTTCAGTGATGCCGTGCTCAACCTGAATGCGCGGGTTGATTTCCATGAAATAGAATTCGTTGTTGGACAGGTCAAGCAGGAACTCAACCGTGCCGATATTGGAGTAGTGTACGCTCTTGGCAGCTTTTACGGCAAGACGGCCTACGCGGTTGCGCATATCCTGCGTGAGGGCGATGGACGGCGATTCTTCCAGAAGTTTCTGGTTGCGGCGCTGCAGGGAGCATTCACGCTCGCCCAGGTGGAGCACTTCACCGTAGTTATCGGCCACAATCTGCACTTCGATATGGCGGGAACGTTCAATATAATGTTCGAAATAATATTTGGTCTTGGTGATGTCCACCAGCAGGTTCAGGATGTTCTTGAGGTCGTTTTCGTCATGGGCAACGCACATGCCCTTGCCGCCGCCACCGGAAACCGGCTTCAGGATAACGGGATAGCCAACTTCAGCAGCAACCTTGATGGCCTCCTCGTTGCTGGTCAGCGGGTCACTGCCCTTGGCCATCGGAATGCCGGAAGGGGCGATGGAAGCGCGGGCGATATCCTTGTCGCCGACAAGGCGGATGGTTTCCGGCATGGGGCCAATCCAGGTGATGCCGGCTTCCGTTACCTGCTCGGCAAAGTCTGCATCCTCGGAGAGAAAGCCGTAACCGGGATGAATGGCATCGGCATGGGTTTCGCGGGCAGCCTTTAAGATGGCGTCTTTATTCAGATAGCTTTCCAGGGCGTCTTCGGGGCCGACGTTGACAGCCATATCCGCAAGGCGTACATGCAGGGCATTGGCATCGGCGTCGGAATAAACCGCTACGGTTTCGATGTCGAGTTCCTGGCAGGCACGGATAATGCGTACGGCGATTTCGCCACGGTTAGCAATTAAAATGCGCTTGAACATAGGATTACCTCCTAAACTTTACAATCAATTTATATTATTGTTGATTATTGTATATAGTTGTACATCAACAGGTATTAAGACCTGTTACCAATGCAACCATGATTGAATTGTAGCACAATTTTATTAAGGGGTCAATAATAAAGTGAGGGTATCGGAATTATGCGTAAAAAGAATTATGAATGATGTATACAAGAAATTTTCATATTTTTGTTGTATAGTGTGCTATTATAGAAGAAATAAGTAGTGGGGAAGTGAGATTATGACGGATATTGTAGCGGAAAAACTGAAATTATTGCCGGATAAACCGGGCGTTTATATCATGAAGAACGCCGAAGGACGGATAATCTATGTGGGCAAGGCCATTGTGCTGAAGAATCGGGTGCGGCAGTATTTTCAGTCGGGCAAGAATCACAGCCCCAAGGTACGGGCGATGGTGTCGCATATTGCCGACTTTGAAATCATCATGACGGCTTCGGAAGTCGAAGCGCTGATTCTGGAATGTAATCTGATTAAGAAGCACCGTCCCCGCTATAATATCAGTCTCAAGGATGATAAGAGCTATCCTTATATCAAAGTGACGGTGCAGGAAGATTTTCCGCGTGTGTTCATCACACGGCGCATCTTAAAGGACGGAGCGCGCTATTTTGGCCCTTATACCAATGCCACAGCGGTACATGAGAGCTTGAAGCTTTTGCGGCGGCTTTTCCCGTTGCGCACCTGCAAGCATTTGCAGGAACGGCCCTGTTTGGAGTATCATATCAAGAGGTGCCTGGCACCCTGTGCAGCCAAGGTCGAAAAGGGCGATTACGACGCCATGATTCGGGCGGTACTCTTGTTCTTGGAAGGCCGCACGGAAGATGTGGAGCGTGAGTTGCAGCTGCGCATGGAGCAGGCGGCCGAGAGCTTTAATTTTGAAATTGCAGCGCGTTTGCGTGACCAGCTGCTTGCCGTGCGCAAGATAGCGGAAAAGCAGAATATCGTCACGGGTTCCGGCGACCAGGACGCCATAGGGCTGGCTCGCTCGGAAATCGGCGTTGTCGTGCAGGTCTTTCTGATTCGCGGCGGCAAGATGATTGGCCGGGAACACTTTCTGCTGCAGGGCAGTGAGGACGAAAACGACGGGCAGCTTTTGGCGGCCTTTTTACAGCAGTATTATCACCGGGCGACATTTATTCCGCGGGAAATTCTTCTGCCGCTGGAAATTCCACAGGCGGAGCAGGATCTCTTGGAAAAATGGCTGTCGGCGAAGAAACAGAAGGCCAAAGTCCAGCTTATCCTGCCGCAGCGGGGCACGAAAAAAGACATTGTGGATATGGCCGCTTCCAACGCGGAAAAATATCTCCATGATGAAGCGGCCCGCATCAAGCAGGCTAATGACCAGACCTTAGGTGCGGTGGAGGAACTGGGGCGTTATTTGGGTCTGCCCAAACCGCCTGACCGCATGGAATGTTTCGATATCTCCCATAATCAGGGCAGTGAAACCGTTGCGTCCATGGTGGTCTTTGAAGGCGGCTTGCCGAAGAAGTCCGATTACCGCCGCTTTAAGATTCAGAGCACCGAAGGCAAGCCGGATGATTTTCTCTCCATGCGGGAGGTTACGACCCGCCGCTATGTCGATTTGCCGGAGGAAGAACTGCCGGATTTAATCATCATTGATGGCGGCAAGGGGCAGTTATCCTCGGCTTTGGAAATCATCCGCAATGTGGCTGGGCATATGCAGGTGCCTGTGGTGGGGCTGGCCAAGCAGTTTGAACTTGTGTTCACCGAGGGAAATCCTGAGCCAGTGGTTTTGCCGCGGCATAGTCAGGCGCTCTATCTGATTCAGCGGATTCGTGATGAGGCCCATCGGTTTGCCATTACCTATCACCGCAAATTGCGGGGCAAGCGCAATCTGGTGTCGGTGCTCGACCATATTGTCGGCATTGGGCCGAAAAGACGGCAGGCACTATGGAGCCACTTTGGCAGCATCAATAAGATTAAGGCGGCCACGGTGGAGGAATTGGCATTAGCACCGGGCATGAACAAGCCGGCCGCTGAAGCTGTGTATAATTTCTTTGCGGCGCAGGCGGAATT
>CADAAS010000140.1 GCA_902785885.1 Pseudoselenomonas ruminantium | reverse complement strand
TTGGCGCTCTTTGTGATTCTCTATGGAGCGGGCATGGCCATTTACAAGGGCTTTATGCGCCCGCAGGTTTTTTTGAACCTCTTTATTGATAATGCGGCGTTGATTATCGTCACCATTGGCATCACATTTACGCTGATTATCGCGGGCATTGACCTTTCGGTAGGTGCGGTGCTGGCGCTGGTCTGCATGGTGCTGGCCTGGCTTCTCGCCAATACGGGGATTCCCCTTGGCTTGGCCGTGCTGTTGGTACTCGTTATGGGCACGGTGTTCGGGGCGGTACAGGGCTATATCATCACGAAATTTGACTTGCAGCCCTTTATCATCACGTTGGCAGGCATGTTCTTCTGCCGCGGCCTCACGGCAGTTATCTCACAGGATACGATTCAGATTGTCAATCCCGATTGGGTGGCACTGGCCAGCTACCGCATTGATTTGGGCGTGGGCTTTGTGTCCATTGGTGCAGTCGTGGCACTCATCATGATTGCCATTGCGGCCTTGGTGCTGGGCTTTACAAAATTTGGCAGGGCGGTATTTGCCATCGGCGGCAGCGAATCTTCGGCAGCGCTTATGGGCCTGCCCGTATTCCGCACGAAGGTCATGGTCTATGCTATTTCTGGTTTCTGTGCATCCATGGGCGGACTGGCCTACAGCCTGATTATGCTGACGGGCTATAACCTGCATGGCCTGGGCATGGAAATGGACGCCATTGCGTCCTCGGTTATCGGCGGTACGCTGTTGACGGGCGGCGTAGGCTTTATCCCCGGTGCACTTATCGGTGTGCTGATTCAGGGCGTAATCCTGACCTTTATCAGCTTCCAGGGAACCCTGTCGGCATGGTGGACCAAGATTGTGGTCGGTGCACTGCTCTGCGTGTTCATCATCATGCAGGCACTGATTACGGAACAGAAGAGCAAGCTCTCGTCCAAGCGTTCCATGGAAACGCCAAAGGAACCGCCGGCAGCTGTTGTGCAAAGTTGACGAATTATTTTATGCATAATGAAAAACCGCTCGGGCACTTTTGTGCGGAGCGGTTTTTTTGCTGTTTGGGCAGGGATTTAGCGCAGGACGGTAGAATTTTTCCCATAAAGGTGTGTGGTCAAAGGAGGATGCCTATGGACAACGTGTTGATGATTCCTTTGGCAGGAACGATAAATGCCGATAATGCATCTGCTGTGGCTCAAAATATTGCCGCACAACGGGCAGAAGTGCGTGATTATGCGGCACTGGTTTTTGATGCCAAGGATTTGGCGTATATTTCCTCAGCGGGGCTGAGGATTATCATGCAGGTGATAAAAGAAGAAAAGCTGCGCAAACATGCGCCGGTCTCGATGATAGAGGTTTCCAAGGACGTTTATGATATTTTGGATATGACTGGGTTCACGACTTTTGTTGATGTGCAAAAGGCCTTGCGGGAAATCAGTGTGGAGGGATGCCCGGTTATCGGCGCCGGTTTTTTTGGCAAGGTCTATCGGTTAAATCCCGAGACGGTGGTCAAGGTCTATGCCAATGAGGAAAGCATTCCCGTGATCAAGCGCGAGCAGGCCCGCGCAAAGAAAGCGTTTATCAAGGGGATTCCTACGGCGATATCCTATGATATTGTGCGGGTAGGTGATACCTATGGCTCGGTCTTTGAATTGTTGCAGGCCAAAAGCTTTAACGATTGGGTTCTCGAATACGAAGACTGCTTGGAAAAATTAGACGAACTTACCCGATTGTATGTCTCCTGCCTGAAACAGGTACATGATACGGAACTGGACATGGGCGATTTGCCCTTTGCCCGGGACGAGATGCTCGAAAAGGTGGATGCGCTAAAGGCTTATTTGCCACAGGACGTTCAGTTGCGGCTGCGGAATTTGCTGCTCTCCCTGCCGGATGACTTGCATGCGGTACATGGTGACTTTCAGATGAAGAATGTCATGCTTTGCGATGGCGAGCCGATGCTGATTGATATGGAAACCTTGTGTATTGGCCAGCCTATCTTTGATTTGCAGGGCATATATGTTGCCTATAAGGCTTTTCCTGAAGATGAGCCGGATAATGCAAAGAAATTTTTGGGCATACGCCCGGAAACCGCCGATTATATTTGGCGCAGGCTTTTGGAGCTTTATTTTGGCACGGAGGCAAACCTGCGTGAAATAGAGGAAAAAATCAAGGTGCTGGCCTATATCCGTTTTTTGCAGCTTCTGGTTACCACGGATTTGCAGAACAGCGAGCTGGGCAAACTGCGCATAAAACATACGCAGGAGCATTTACAGGAATTGTCCGCTATTATAACTTCCTTGGAAATATAGTGGGATAGGGAATGTTTTGCCTTTGGCAAACCGGGACAACGGCGTTATAATGATGTTGTTTATTTAAAGGCTTTGTTTGGTGAAAAGGAGCTTGATGTGAATGCGTAAAAAAATTGGCTGCCTGCTGACAGCCCTGTTTATGAGCCTGATTGTGGGAAATAGCGCTTTTGCTGCGGCAAATCCCATGGAAAAAGCGGTGGCTTGGGCCCTGCAGGTTGCGGCAGATAATCGGCATGGCTATTCCCAAGGGGCAGAAAATGCCACGTCCAATAATCCTTATACGGGGTCACGGGAAGGCCCGGACTACGATTGTTCCTCCCTGGTCTACCATGCCCTTGAGCATGCAGGTTTTCCCGTAATCGCCGCCTGGCAGAAAAATCCGGATTATTATAAGCTGTACAATGGCAAGCAGCTTACCGGTGATGCCGATACCATCTGGCCGGATTTACAGAAAATCGGCGGCTTTACGAAATATTCCTGGGCCGAGGCAAAGGATAACCTGCAGCGTGGCGATATCCTCTGCCGTCCGGAAGCCCATGTTGCCATTTATATCGGCAATGGAAAAACTGTCGAGGCACGCGGCGTAAACAACCCAAAAGGCGGCGAATACCGCACTGGTGACCAGGGCGGGGAAATCGACTGCTATAGTGCCTATGGGCGGGGCTGGACGGAAGTTTACCGCTATACGGGAAAATGATATTTACTGGGCTATCCATTCTTTGAGCAGCTCAGGCCTGCTGTTAATCACCAGTTCCTCCGGGAACTGGTATTTTTTTATGAGTTCCTGCGCGCAGGCATGATTGCCAACATCCAAATCAATGTGGGCATCACTGCCCATAATCACCATTGTACCGTGTTTCTTGCAGGCGGCGAGCAGTTCCCCGGCCAGTTCGCGGGAACCCTGCCGGCTGCCGCCGGGCATATAGGAGCTGTTGTTGCATTCGAGCAGTACATGGTTTTCCTTGGCGGCTTTGGCCAGCGCATCAAAATCCACAGGATATTTGGGATTGTCGGGATGGCCGATAATCTTTACCTTGGGATTTTTCATGGCACCAACCAGGGCGGCGGTATTTTGCTCACGGGTGCCAGGACGGATGCAGGGGTCATGCAGGCTGGCAATGGCATAATCCATGCGCCCTAGAAATTCCTGTCGCAAGTCCGTGGAGCCGGCAAAGTCAATGATATTGAGCTCTACGCCCATGATTAAGTCAATGCCGTAGGCATCGCGGCGAATGACCTTGAAATTGCAGAAGTAAAATTCGTGGAAGGCACCGGGCATGGAGGGGGCATGGTCGGAAATGCCAATAAGGGAGAGCCCCTTTTCCTTGGCGGTGGCAATCATTTCCCGCAGGGTGCTGTAAGCGTGAACGCTGGCAATGGTATGGGTATGAACATCAAGCAAGTCTATCATGATTTCCTCCTGAAAAATTTTCGTTTCTGGTTACCATCATAACGCAATCCGGGATTTTTTGCTATGGGCCAAGGTGAAAAATGTTCCAGCCGTTTCTGCCAGGGAGGCAGGAACGGCTTAATATTTTTAGGATATCACCGATATATAGAAGAGAAGCATGGACAAAAATAGAACGCATGAGGAGGTTTTTTTATGGTTAAGAAAATATTGGCAGGCCTTATGGTTGGTGGTGCGTTATGGACCGTGGCACCAATGTTTGCAGACATGCCTGTGACGGCTTCTGTAGCGGAGGCAGGCACCAGGACGTATCGTGAGGGAGCTTGGGTCGTGAATATCGACGATTCGTCCGTGTACATGGTGGGGGCTAAGCATGCCAGGGTTTATATCCAGTTCAAGTGCCTTGCCAGGGACGTTGGCTGGACTGCTCCGCGTGTTGTAGATGTACGCTGGGGCAAAGGCGTAGCATGTACGTATATGGATACCGGGGAGGCGGTGGCCAGTGATTTGGCGTTGACTATTGCCAATTACATGAGCGATAATTATTAAGCTATGTGGATATTGGAAGCGCCTATTACGTGCCTGTCAGCCAATATCATTAAGGCCTTATAAAAGGGGAAGGTTGATTGTTTTTCGCAGTCAAGCAGGAGTTTTTCGCTTGGCTGCGAATTTCTGTTTGGGTGGGCAGTGTGCTGGAAAAATCTGGCGGCAAAGCCAAGAATGTGACCTTTTTGAATGCTTTGCAGAAATAAAATTGTTCTTTCCTTGTTTTTATCCAGCCTATCCTTTATAGTATATAGGACAGATGTTAGAGAATGAAAGTAGGGAGGATTTTTTGATGAATTTGGGGAAACGACCCCATTTACGAGGTCTTGATGGTTTGCGTGCCCTGGCGATTGCCGGGGTTACGGCGTTTCATATGGTTCCGGATATGCTTCCTGGTGGATACATGGGGGTGGTTTTGTTTTTTGTGCTGACAGGCTTCTTGCTATCCTATACCAGTTTCAATATCTGGCAGGATGGACGGTTCGAGGTGCTTTCCTATTATAAGAAACGATTGAAACGTATCTACCCAGAACTTTTGATCATGTTGCTGACGAGCATTGGCGTGCTCTACTGGTTGGTGCCCAATGCTGTGGCGGCGGTGCGCCCGGAAGTGCTTTCCGTGGTGTTCGGCTATAATAACTGGTGGCAGATTGGCCAGAGCATGGATTATTTCACACGGATGCTCAATGCTTCGCCTTTTGCGCATCTGTGGTTTTTGGGCGTAGAGTTGCAATATTATCTTCTGTGGCCGCTTCTATTCGGCTTTGGGGTTGTCCTTTGGGAGAATTTGGGGCGGCGCTGGGCGTTGGGGCTGTTCGTGCTCCTGGCGTTGGGCAGCTCTGGGCTGATGCCTTGGCTGTATCAGCAAGGCGGGGATATTACCCGGCTTTATTATGGCACGGATACCCGTGTATTTGCCTTGCTCTGGGGGGCAAGCTTGGGGCTGGCTGTTGTGGATTTTGGCTGGCAGTCGAAATTAGGCGTCGGCACTGCTTCTTGGACGTTGGCGGCAAAGTATCTGCTGGCAGCAGGGGCGCTGGCGGTGACTGTTGGGGCCTATTTCCTGTTGGATGGCGGCAATCCGTTGGTCTATCAGGGCGGCATGTTGGCCATGACGCTATTGTTCCTGCTGTTGTTGAAGCTAGCTGTTGATGAAAGCTTGAGGGTAGGTTCGCTGTTGGATAATGGCCTGTGCAAATGGCTGGGGCGTCATAGTTATGGCATTTTCCTCTGGCAGTATCCGGTGATCTATGTCAGTGAGCAGTTTGGTTATATGGGGCGTCCGGAGTATTATATGGGGCAGCTGACCATTATTTTCCTGCTGACAATTTGGGGAGAACAGTTGGCTGAGTTCCTGCAGCATCCGCATTTTGCCGGTGGCGCATTCAAGGTGCAGTGGCTGCGCGTGACGGCAATGCTTTGCCTGTCGTTGGCGGGGCTGTTCTTCATGGGCAGTGGCTGTTATGGCATTGCCATGTCGGCCAATGAGCGTGCCAGCGTGCAGCAGGAACTGGAGGCGCGACTGGCCAAGGAGGCAGAGCAGCTGGCACAGCAACCGGCAGGGCAGCCTGTTCCGGAACCGGAACCGGTGAAAAAGGAAGTCAACCTGAATGGTATCGCCTGTATTGGCGATTCGGTGATGTTGGGGGCTGGCAGCCAGTTGCGGGCACAGCTGCCGGATTGCCAGATCGATGCGGAAGTATCCCGCTATGTAAGCGGCGGTGCTGATGTGGTTCAGGCCTGGGAAGCGCAGGGCAGGATCGGGGATATCGTGGTCATCTCGTTGGGCACGAATGGCCCGATTGCTGGCGGCAACCGCTATGAGGTACATACCAAGCGCCTGTTGGATACCTTGGGACCCAAACGGCATATCTTCTGGGTCAACACCTATGCACCGCATCTGAAATGGCAGAAAACCAACAATGATTATCTGCAGGAGTTGGTGAAGACTCATCCCAACTTGACCATTGTGGACTGGTGCAGCGCAGCCAGCCAACATCCGGAATGGTTAGTGGAAGATGGGGTGCATCCCAATAATGAGGGGGCCAGGGCGTTTGCCCAGCTCGTCAAGGATACGATTGTGCGTACAATGGAAAAATAAGCAGTTT
>CADAAS010000139.1 GCA_902785885.1 Pseudoselenomonas ruminantium | reverse complement strand
CAGACAAAGGATTTCTATACTTCGATATAGAAAGAAAAAAATATACTATACCTGTTTTACATTGCTACAGGGAGTTTACACAGAATTTGGGACAGCCTCGCGTCAACTTGGCAAACCCACAAAATCCATCGCCAGCCCAAAACACTCAATTTTATTCCTCAAATATATCCTTGGTTTGGATGTCTAAATCATCATACAAACTGATTTTTAGCGACAACTTGATCTCTGCTTTTTCCGATTCGTTCATGTGCTTTAAATCTATCTCGCTTTCGTCCATATTATGGTACACGCCATCCAGTTCGTACTTGCCATTTCGTAGTATATATGCCTCTATTGATTCCGCTTTGGGGTCTATTATCCAATATTCTTTCACGCCAAATTTCTCGTAAATATCTTTTTTAAGGGCGCGATCTTTTTTCTTGGAACTCGTAGACAAAACTTCTACGACAAAATCAGGCGTTCCGCTGATACCTTTAGGTGTGATTTTATTTCTATCACAGACAATAACCAAATCAGGAACGAGATAATTGTCCTCGTCAAAATCTACACCAATTTCCGTAAAAACCCTGCACTGCTTACCTTTGAGAAAATTCCTAATGATATTAAACAGATTTCCCTGTATGGTAATATGCTTTGTATTAGCAGGACTCATATTATATTCAACTCCGCTAATTATTTCTATTTTCGTATAATCAGCTAATGCTTCCATTTTTATCCCCCGCCTTTCTGCAAAAGACACCGGTCAAGTTGTGAAACGTCCCTTTCGCTAATGTATCATAACTATTATACCTTGATTATACCATTATCTAAAAAGAAACTTCAATATCTCTATTCTTTTGTCATCTTAACAATAAAAAGGACTTATCAACAATCGCCCGTTGATAAGTCCTTCCTTTATCTCAGTATGAAATTACTTGAGCTGTGCAGCAACTTCTGCAGCGAAGTCGTCCTGCTTCTTTTCGATGCCTTCGCCCAGCTGGAAGCGGGTGAATTCGGTAACTTTTACATCGCCGAGTACATCTTTGATGGTCTTTTCGGAATCCTTAACGAAAATCTGCTCGTTGAGGCAAACTTCCTTGTAGAACTTGTTGATACGACCTTCAACCATGCGTTCGATGATGTTAGCCGGCTTGCCTTCTTCTTCAGCCTGCTTGCGGAGAACTTCCTTCTCGTGTTCGAGAGCGGAAGCGTCAACGCCATCACGGTCAACAGCCATCGGAGCAGCTGCAGCGATCTGCATAGCGATGTCCTTGCCGAGCTGTTCGTCGCCACCCGTCATGTTAACGAGAACGCCGATTTTGCCGCCCATGTGGATGTAGCTGGCGAGACGACCTTCGGTTTCGTAGCAGGCGAAACGACGCAGGGAAATCTTTTCGCCGATGGTAGCCGTAGCTTCGGTAATCAGCGTGGAAACCTTCTTGCCTTCGATTTCGCTGTCGTTCAGAGCGTCCATGTCAGCCGGCTTCGTAGCAACGATGTGCTCAGCAACCTTAGCCAGGAGTTCCTTGAACTGGTCGTTGCCAGCAGCAAAGTCAGTTTCGCAGTTGATTTCCACAACGCAGCCCGTCTTGCCATCAGCAGCAACGAAAGCACCTACAGCACCTTCAGCAGCTACGCGGCCAGCCTTCTTTTCAGCCTTGGCAATGCCTTTTTCACGGAGCCAGTCAACAGCCTTTGCAGCGTCACCATCGGTAGCCGTCAGAGCCTTCTTGCAGTCCATCATGCCTGCGCCCGTCTTTTCGCGCAGTTCTTTAACCATTGCAGCCGTAATTGCCATTTATTATTTCCTCCCTAAATTCGCAAATAATATAAAAGGGTAAGGGATAATAGTCCCTTACCCCATAAGTTTTACCTTGAGCGAGCAATCAATTACTCAGCGGCAGCTTCTGCAGCGTCGCCGCCTTCACCCTGACGACCTTCCATGATGGCATCTGCCATACGGCCAGTCATGAGTTTTACAGCGCGGATAGCGTCATCGTTGCCCGGGATTACGTAGTCAACTTCATCCGGATCGCAGTTCGTGTCAACGATAGCAACGATAGGAATGTTGAGCTTGCGAGCTTCAGCAACAGCGATGCGCTCTTTGCGCGGGTCTACTACGAACAGGGCACCGGGGAGCTTGTTCATTTCTTTGATACCGCCGAGATACTTCTCGAGCTTTTCCATTTCATGACGGAGGCCCTGAACTTCTTTCTTCGTCAGAACTTCAAACGTGCCATCAGCTTCCATAGCTTCGAGTTCCTTCAGGCGGCTAACGCGCTTCTGGATCGTCTGGAAGTTGGTCATCATGCCGCCGAGCCAGCGTTCGTTCACATAGAACATGTTAGCGCGGAGAGCTTCTTCTTTGATAGCTTCCTGAGCCTGCTTCTTCGTACCAACGAAGAGAACGCTCTTGCCTTCTGCAGCAACGTCACGCAGGAATGCGTATGCTTCATCAACCTTCTTAACGGTCTTCTGCAGGTCGATGATGTAGATACCGTTACGCTCCGTAAAGATGTATTTAGCCATCTTCGGGTTCCAACGGCGGGTCTGGTGTCCGAAATGAACACCTGCTTCAAGTAACTGTTTCATGGAAATAACTGCCATGTTGGTGCACCTCCTGTTTTTTTCTTCTGGGCTCCTCATCTTCTGCACCACCTCCATACCCGAGGCACAGGGCAGATATCGGCAACCCATGCTTTTTTCTTACACCGCGAAAAATTATATCATAAGAAAAATCCCGGCGCAATAGCTAAAATAAATTTTTACGCGCCAATCCGCAAAATCATGCGGTTTTCATCGCCGCTGGCCAAATAGGCCCGCCGCAGGCAATTTACCGTAATGGATTCGATAAAGTAATCCTGATAGGAGAACTTGCCCTGCTGGGCGGTTTTGATGATATCGTAAGGGCTGCCATTATCCCGGACAATCAAGGTCAGCGCTGATGCAGGTTCCTTGCCAAGCAGGATGGAAAATTCCATTTGGAAAGGCTTGTCTGCCGCCCGCATGCTGGCATGCGTACCGATTTCCTCCACCAGCACCGTCAATAAATTCCGCTGCGAGGTAGTGATATCTGCAACTGCCATATCCTCTGCCACCTGCCGGGATAATGCCACTACCTTTTCCGTGGTACAATCTGTATCATAGGAATACTGGCGGGCAAGCTTTTCCTTGTCCAAAAACAGCTTGCCTTTACTGCCTGTCCAGAACGCGTTAAACACATAAGCCAGGACAAAGCCCGCACCTGTTCCAAGCCACATCTCATTCATGGAACAGAGTGCCCCCATTTCCATGCCCACATAGGGAAAGCCAAGCAGCAGCAGGACTTTCAGCATGGCCCCATAATTCCGTTTTTCAATATAGATATAGTAGTTACTGTACATCAGCGTACAGCCTAAAAAGACGATAAACAGCAGAAAGCAGCGCACAGCCGCCCCCGTTTCGGCTATCATCTGTTCATCACGCACACCGAAAAGCATGGGCAAAAAGCCCGCCAGTGCCATGCCCAAAGCGGTAAACAACAGACTGATCAGCACCGTTGCCCGTATGCCGATATCCATGGTCTTTTGAATGCTGTGCAAATTTTCTTCGGCATAATACTGACAAATCATGGGCTGCAAACAATCCACCAGCCCCGTATACAGGGCAATAATCAGCGTGAGCAGATTGACCGCCACCGTCACGACAATCATGTGTTCCTCACCGAAATGGCTGATAACACAGGCAGACAGCGCTGCCGGCAGCAGCGACAGGAACAGCGTATCCAAAGAGTGATAAAAGCTGTAGACCACGCCATAGAGCACATCTTTTGTCTTCCAGTACCAGCGAAAGCGCAGGCGGCTGCGCCCACCGTTCAGGAAGTAAAGCTGCACCAGCACCGCTGCCAGCAGGCCGCAGCTCGTGGCAATGCCCACGCCCATGACGCCAATCTGCATACAGAGGACTATATCCAGCAGCGCATTGACCACAAAGGTGCATATCGCCCCGACCACGCAGACCCGTTCCTGGCCTTCTGCCACAAACACGGTATAAAAGAATACGTTTAAGAACATCAGCGGCGCATAAAACAGCAAGCCATTGTAATAGTCACGGGCATAGCCCATAAGTTGTGGCGAAATCGCCCAAAAGGCCAGCAAGTTTTCCCGGAAGAAAAACATCCCGGCCACAAAAGCAAGCCCCACGCCCACAGCCAGCAGCACGCCCATGCTGAACAACTGATTGACCCGCTCGCGGTCGCCCCGTCCCTGCGCATAGGAAAGCATCATGGCCAGCCCGTCAGCAATCAGGTAGCTGACAAAGATAATAAAGGTAATCAGCGGAAAAACCAGCGTCATGCTGACGACCGCGTTTTCCCCCACCAGCTGCCCTGCCGCCACGTTATCCGTGAGAATCAGCACATAGGCACTGGCCATGGAAAACATGGCGGCGGCAAAAACCGAACGAAAACGGGTGGAAATTACCGTTTTTTCGCCCCAAAAGCTAAAGCGGCTCACGGCAAAATCTCCGCTAATTTCCGTTCATCTGCCTGCATAGCCGAAAGCATTTCATCATAGGCCGCGGCATACTGCTGCATTGCCTTTTCCGAATAACGGCTGGCATCATAGGCAAGTTTCAGCGAATAAGAACCATCATCGAGCACCGTCACCGCGATATCGAGCACATTTTCTGCGGCCGAACGCTTATTGGGCGGCATCTCCTCCACCTGACAGGGCAAGCCGCCAAGAATATAGGACGCTTTAATGTCCGTATCCTTTTGCAGGATAAAGCTGGCACATTCGCCTTCCAAATCGTCCTTATAAACCAAATCCAGCCCCTTGGCATAAGTAATGCCCTGGTTAATCTTTTCCTCCAATGCCGTAAGGAATTGCGTGATGGACATATCCTGCCCGAAATCCCATTTCAGCGGATACTGATTGAGCAGCAGCCCCATAAGGCGCATTTCCTTAATGGAAGTACGCGCATTATGCACCCAGCTCATAATGACTTCCTTGTTCCCGGTAACCTTGGCCATAGCTGCCATTGCTGCCGCGATAAAGAAGGTATTTTCGCTGTAAGGACGGTCAGCAAAGAATTTATGGTTGATATTGTTGAGGTCACAGTCCACTGCCCCCTCATGCCAGCTGTCCTCACGGCTGACATCTGTCGGCGGCAGGTGTTTTTGCGGGTCAAATCCAGCCAGCATTTCCTGCCAGTAGCGATGGCCTTCCTCCTGCCCAGACTGCAGTTCCTGCGCTTCTTCCCATACATATTCCGCATAGCTTGCCGGCTGGCGTTTCGCTGTCTTACGCATATAATGTTTATTGACTTCCCGCCAGAAAAGCAGGATAACCGCCGTACCATCCATAATGGCATGGTAGAAGTCCCCATAGATATACTTGCCCGAAGGAGTCAGCATCAGATAAAGGCGGTAAAGCGGCCGGTCGATAAGCTTAAAGGGCTTTTCCAGCTCCCGCTTGCGCTCGTTAAAGGCCATTTCCGAAAGAATTTCCACACGCACCTTGGACACGCTGCCATCAAACCGCTGGCAAACCTCCCCCGTATCCGGATGGAAGACCAGCCGGCAGCGGAAAATATCATACATCTCCAACACTTCATTTACCGCCTCAGCCAGACGCTCCAAATCCACAGCCTCATCCAGCTTGAGCAGAGCACCGATATTCATCATGGTCGAATTCGCCTTGCGGAAATGCGTATCCACGAGCCAGCGCTGAATCGGACGCAGCGGATAAAAACCATCCGTCGGCCCGGTTATATCCCCAGCCTGATTTGCCTGCACAATCTCAAAGAAATTCGTAAAGCAGGTAACATCAAAAACATCCATAATTTCCTGCTGCGGGTTCTTGATGATGATTTTTATATCCTGCTTGGCCGCTGCTTTCTTCACCATAAGCAAAGAACGCAAACCAGCCGAGGCAATATAATCCACAGCAGAAAAATCCAGCTCGATTTCCTTGATTCCAGCCGGAATATCTGCGAGCTCCTCCTCCAAAACGGGAGCTTCCACCGCATCAAGCCTGCCGGACAACTTCACCAGCCACAAATCACCTGCAACCTGCTTGACAACATCCAAAGCCATACCAACCACTCCATTCTATCTTTCTGCCCCCATATCGACAGAACCACTACATATAAACAACCTTATCTATATTTATATTCGACACACAAATCAATTTTCCTTTATTTATCGTAACTATCTTCAAAAAAGCCCCACACGACACAACAAGCGCAACACACAAAAGGATATAAAATTGCAGTTTGTCAGTACGTACTGAAAGATTTTTGTTACAGCTCAGTTTGGGCGGAGGTGGTAATACTTTTCGTCGTTGCACGAAATGACCCACAAGCAAATGTATGGGCTTTTTAGCTGCCTGCGCCGGGCAAGACCGGCGGCGCGTATGTTCAGCCCAGTGTTTAGTCTGTGCCGTTTGTGGGCCAGTCCTCACT
>CADAAS010000138.1 GCA_902785885.1 Pseudoselenomonas ruminantium | reverse complement strand
CTTTTCTTCAATATCCATATCGCCGTAGAGATAGATATAACTGTTGCTCGGATGATAGTAACGCTGATGGAAGTTCTTGAACATTTCATAAGTGAGCTGCGGAATGGCCTCGGGGTCACCGCCGGATTCATAGCCATAGGTCGTATCCGGATAGAGCGCAGCCATAATGCGGCTTTCAAGCAAATCATCCGGAGCCGAAAGCGCACCTTTCATTTCATTATAAACTACACCACTATATACCAGCGGCGCATCGGTGCTGTCAATCTCATAATGCCAGCCTTCCTGCATCAGAATCTGCGGATTTTCCAGCATGGCCGGATAGAATACCGCATCAAGATATACATCCATAAGGTTCTGGAAGTCCTTGTCGTTGCGGCTCGCCACAGGATACATGGTCTTATCGGGATAGGTCATGGCATTGAGGAATGTATTTAAGGATCCTTTCACCAGTTCCACAAACGGTTCCTTCAATGGGTACTTGCGGCTGCCGCAGAGCGTGGAATGTTCTACGATATGCGCTACACCAGTATCGTCAAATGGCGGCGTGCGGAAGCTGATGGAAAACACCTTGTTATCATCATCATTCTGCAAGAAGAAAAGGCGGGCACCGCTCTTTTCATGCTCAAAAGTCCAGGCAATGGAGCTGGTCTCCTTGCTTTCACTACGATTTATTACTTTAAATCCATGAATATGGTCATTTATCTTCACAAAATCACTCCTACTGCAATTTATTATCATCAATATAACATTATATCACTGCGCAAGCATCCCCTCAAGTTCCTCACGCGTAACGGCATAAGTACCCAAACGAGCCACAACCCGGCTAGCCGCCAGATTGGCAAGATAAGCCCCCAGCGCCGGTGGCAAACCGCCCGCTAATGCCATACCAAATACGGCTGTTACCGCATCCGTAGCGCCCAACACATCAAAAAGTTCCTGTGCCACAGTGGAAATATGGATTGTCTCATTTTCCCGAACCAAAGCCATTCCTTTCTGCGAACGGGTAGCGATAAGATTTTTGATATGGAATTTGCGCATCAGATAATGACAGGCTTTTTCCACAGCAGTGCGCTCATTTTCTATCGGCTGCAAAAGTGCCTTATTAATCCGTTTGAGATTTGCCACTACATAATCCGCATTGCGGTAATTGACCCAGGAAGCAGCGCTCATATCTACTACTACAGGTACGCCATGATTATGACATTTTTCAATAATCCAGCTGCAGGATGCATCGGTGCAGGCACCATTGGCATGGTCAGAAATAATCACACAGTCCAGGCTTTCACTGAGTTTTTCGCCGATATACTGCTCAAAACGCGCCATATCCTGCAACTCAATATCCTGCTTTGCCTCAAAGTCCAGCCGGAACATCTGCTGGTTGCCACTCATTATACGCACCTTAGTCGTTGTCGGACGGTCGGTATAGATAAGACCACTGGCATCAATGCCATAGTGATTAAATTTTTCAACCAGGCTTTCGCAATGAGAATCCTTGCCCACAAAGCCGGCAATACTGACCTTGCAGCCCAGCACCGCCAAACTGTAGGCAATATTGGCGCCACCGCCCAATTTTTCCGACGAGGACTCTACTCTTGTGATGGGCACAGGAGCTTCACCGGATATACGGGTAACTTCCCCATAATAATATTTATCCAGCATGATATCCCCGACGACCAAAATTTTGCACTGCCCTGTTTTTTCCGCTAAAAAATCCCGCAAACGTTGCTTGTCCATACCGCTGCCTCCCTCAAATTGACACTTACTCGTTAATTCGCTAAAAAAATTCAAAATCCTTCTATACAACTTTACACATAAGACCTATTAATAGAAATCATTTTATGCTATAATAAAATACAAGTTGTTGTTATTCATATACAGATAGGAGATGTTGCTTTATGATGGCCTTGAATTTTCAAGCCGCCAAGCATAAGAAAATGCTGATGGAACGCACAAAAAACTGCACTGTGCGCTTAGGGGACGTTAGCCAGCTTTATCCCGAAGGCTCCATTGTCTGGATTACCACAGGTGTCAAAGGTGAACCCAAACACAAACTTTATCCGGCATATTTAGACAAGGTACGGGTAAAAACCATGGGCACACTTACTTCCAGCGATTTAGGCCATCAGAATCCCGAAATAAATTCCCAGGAGGAACTGGTCGCGGATTTTGAAAAAATCTATAAACGCCGGATTCTTATGGAAGATACTGTAACGGTTATCTATTTTACAGAAGTTCACGAAGATTTATAACGAAAAAGGAACCATCTCGCATAAGCAGAATGGTTCCTTTTTTATTGGACATCCGAATTAACCTTTGATGCTAGCCAGAACATCGGAAGCAGACAGATTGTTGTTCTGCATGTATTCCGTCAGTTCTTTGTAATCATCCTGAGCTTTTTTTGCTTTGATTTCGTTCAGCTGTGCTTTAAGGGATTTCAGTTCTTCCTGCTTCTTAGCAATTTTTGCTTCGATTGCATTAATCTTTTCTTCGTAATTTGCTTTTCTTGCCATTTTTCATTTCTCCTCTATCGAAAAATTCTATAATCCTATTGTAGACAATAAAAATATATTTGGCAAGTATTTTTTTTAAAGTTTTCCGAAAAATCTTTACGCTTTAGCAACTTTTATTGCAGCTGCTAAATCCAAAGTTCCCATATAAATGGATTTCCCTGCAATCACGCCCTCAATGCCAACAGCTTCCTGTTTTTTTAATGCTTCTATATCTTCCAGAGATTTTACGCCACCGGAAGCAACAATTTTTACGCCGCTTTCCTGTGCCAATTTAACCGTAGCCTCGACATTCACGCCACTCAATGTTCCGTCCCGGGAAATATCCGTATAGATAATGGTTTTAACACCAGCTTCTTTCATTTTTTGCGCCAGTTCAATAACACCGATATTGCCGGATTCTCCCCAGCCTTCCACAGCGACAATTCCATCTTTGGCATCAATGCCCACGACAATACGTTCACCATATTTTGCACAGGCCTCGCGCACCAAGCCCGGATTTTTGACGGCAACCGACCCGAGAATAACGCGGGTAATTCCCATAGCCAACAACTGATCAATCTGTCCCATACTACGAATACCGCCGCCAAGTTCAGTAGGAATATCCACGGCTTTCAAGATTTCTTCAATAGCCGCCAAATTCTGCGAGGATCCAGCCAATGCCCCATCTAAATCCACAAGATGCAAATACTCTGCTCCCTGCGCCTGCCATTTACGGGCCATATCCGCCGGACTATCTGAAAATACCGTTTCTTGATTAAAATCACCTTTCAGCAAGCGAACACATTTACCGCCCCGAATATCAATCGCCGGAAATATTATCATAAACATCCTCCCCCAACACCAGCCCAGCGCTCAAGGATGAGCGCTCGCGGACGTAAATCACGTGATGTGATTTCAGTCCGCTGTTTTCGCCTGTACCCTTATGGGTATTTGGTACTTTTCTTTGCGCCAAAGAAAAGTACAGAACAACGCACTAACTTAGTTTGCAGAAATTATCAATTATATGCAAACCAACGTCTCCAGATTTTTCCGGATGGAACTGCGCCGCAAAGATGTTACCACATTGCACCGCTGCCGTAACTTCCCCGCCATAATTTGTCGTGGCCGTTATAACATTTTTATCCGCAGGAACTGCATAATAACTATGCACAAAATACACATATTCCTTATCCTGCTCCAGCCCCGCAAATAAGTCCTGCGCCTGGCGCGGTTCAGCAATATGCAGCCGATTCCAGCCCATGTGCGGCACTTTCAAATCTTCGGCCTGAATTCTTTTTACCTGTCCCGGAATAAGCCCCAAACCTTTTGCTGCCGGCGATTCCTCACTGCCATCAAAGAGAATCTGCAGGCCCACGCAAATGCCGAGCAGGGGCTTGCCTGCCTCCACTTCCGCTTTAAGCAGCGGGATGAGTCCGCTGTCTTCCAGATTTTTCATGCAGTCACCGAAAGCACCCACACCGGGCAGCACCAGTTTTTCTGCCGCTTTTATTTCCGCAGGATTATTGGTAATCTTAGCCTCTGCCCCCAAAGCCGCAAAAGCCTTTTCCACACTGAATAAATTGCCTACCCCATAGTCAATTATTGCAATCATCAGCCGCCCTCCTTAGAGCATACCTTTGGTCGATGGAACACCTTTAACCTTCGGGTCCTGACTTACGGCAATCCGCAGTGCATGACCCAAAGCCTTGAAAATCGCCTCAATCTTATGATGGGTATTCGTGCCATAAAGGACTTTTACATGGAGGGTAATCCCCGCATGCATGGCAAAAGCCCGCAAAAATTCCTCGGTGAGTTCCGTATCGAAACCGCCTACCATGGGAGACATTTCACCCCCATCATAGACGAGAAATGGCCGCCCGCTGATATCAAGCGTAACAAAGGCCAACGATTCATCCATCGGCAGATAAAAGGTACCATAACGGCAAATCCCTTTTTTATCGCTAATAGCTTCCTTAAAAGCATCGCCTAAGGCTATGCCGATGTCTTCCACACTATGATGACCGTCCACTTCCAAATCGCCATCACAGCGCAGTTCCAAATCCAGCTGTCCATGTACAGTCATGAGATTCAGCATATGGTCGAAAAAGCCGATACCGGAATCAATCGCACTTTTGCCTGTACCGTCAAGATTTAACTGCAAAGCAATTTTCGTTTCGGCCGTTTCCCTGTTTACTGCAGCGACTCTGTTCATGCCCGTCCCTCCACAAAGGCTTTCATTTCGTTATACCAAATATCGTTTTCCTCGCGCAGGCCCATGGAAATGCGCAGGCAGTTTTCCAGTCTTGGCGCCTTGCCAAAGCTGCGCACGCCGATGCCTTTTTCTTCCAGATACTTGTTTAATTCCTCTGCTTTGGCATATTTAATCAGAATAAAATTCGTTTCCGAAGGATAAACCGTCACGCCGGGCAGTTTGTCCAAAAAGGTTGTCATGCGCTTGCGTTCGGCAATCATCATCTGAATGCGGGGCACATATTCATGGCGCATCTGATAGACAATATCCGCCGTAACCAAGGACAATACATTCATATGATAAGGCATATAGGACTTGCCAATCATTTCCACAATTTCCTTGGCGGCCAACATATACCCCACGCGGGCAGATGCCAGGCCATATGCTTTGGAGAATGTCCGTGCCACAATCAGATTCGGGTATTTTGCCAGCAGCCCCACTGCCGTCTGACCGTAAAATTCCATATAGGCTTCATCAATCAGCAGGGCGCAATTGCTATGGAGATTGGCTGCAATATATTCGATATCTGCCAAAGCATAAGCTGTCCCCGTGGGGTTATTCGGATTGCAGATAACCGCTAATCCGGCCTTTTCTTCATTGACCGTCTGAACAAACCTTTCCTTATCCAGCGTATAATCTTCATTTAACTCTACCGCAATTCCTTGTGCCTGTGCAGCCTTAGCGTAAATGCCATACATGGAGAAAGACGGTACAGGATAAACGATTTTCTTTGCCTTAGTGCCGCCAAAACAGAAAAAAAGTTTTTCAATAATTTCGCTGGAACCATTGCCGAGTAAAACATTTTCCTTCTGTAAATTGTGATTATCGGCAATCTGCTCGCAGAGATAATCGTATTCCTCGTTGGGATAACGATTAAAGGCCACACGCGAAAGACGCCCCATCACGCGGTCCTCGACCATCGGCGGCAGATTCATATTGCATTCATTGGCGTTGACCTTTATCTGCCAATCCCGCTCCACCACATCATAGGACGGCATATCCTTCAAACCAGTACGGTATTTTAACATCAAGAGTTCCTCCTCAAACGAATGGCATTAGCATGAGCCTGCAGGCCTTCTGTTTCTGCCAAACGGATAATATCCTCACTGACTGCTTCCAAAGCAGGCTGCGTATAAGAAATCAAGCTCGTGCGCTTCATAAAGGTTTCCACGTTCAGCACACTGTAATATCGTGCCGTGCCGCCCGTGGGCAGTACATGGTTCGGCCCCGCAAAATAATCGCCTAGCGGTTCCGGCGAGTACGCGCCTAAGAACACAGCACCTGCATGGCGCACATAGGGCAGCAGCTGGAAGGGTTCACGGGTCAAAAGTTCCAGATGCTCCGGCGCCGAAGTATTAGCAAATCTTAGCGCTTGCATCATATCGTCTGCAATGACAATGAGTCCATTGCGCTCGATGGATGCGCGGGCAATTTCCTGACGCGGCAGTTTTTGCAGTTGATTTTCTGCTTCTATAGCCACCTGGCGCGCCAGCTTTTCACTGTCGGTAATCACAATACTCGATGCCAAGGGGTCATGTTCGGCCTGACTCAGCATATCGGCTGCCGTATAAACAGGGTCTGCGCTGTCATCCGCCACAATCAGAATTTCACTGGGGCCGGCCAGCATATCAATATCCACATGACCGTAGACTTCTTTTTTCGCCAGGGTCACAAAGATATTGCCTGGACCGGTAATCTTATC